>JAICQC010000037.1 GCA_025938055.1 Anaerolineales bacterium
AAACGCGTTTGACGGGCAGCCCTATTTCTGACTGGCAGCCGAGGTGGGGACCGTAGAGCAGAGAGTAGAGAATAGGGAGGAGTATGAGCCCTGAAGGTAGCAGGACGAAAGAGTTCATGTCGCTCTGAGAGAGTGGCGTGCAAGCGCCACGACTGAAGAGTCTAGCTCGTCGTAGTAGAGATTCTTTGCTTCCCGCGCAGCGGGTCGCTCAAAATGACGAGGAATTAAGGTCCTCCCATCACCACCGTCCAATAGCCTCCATAGGCGCTGAATTTCGAAAAGACATAGCCTACGCCGATCTCGGTGACGCGGGAATTGAGCACAGCGCTCCAGTCTTTCGGTTCGATCTTCCATTGGTTCATGGCGTCTTGCGGGAGTCCGATGGCGAGGTTTTCCAGATAATAAGGTTGGGTATATCCCGCGTCTGTTACTCGGTCGCCGGTCCAGGAGCCGTCTGAGCCACTGTGCTTCATGAAGTTACTGCAAGCCATGTCCAGGCTGTGCCTGCGCGCGGCTTCGGTCAGATCCTCATTAACGATGAGCGCTTCACGACCCACTTCGGCGCGCGCCTGGTTGATGAGATCGACCAGCGTCTGCACATATTCCGGGTTTTCGGTGTACGTGCAGTTGCCAATCGTTTGCTCCGAAGCAGACGGCATTTCTTCGCCAACGACGATCTTCACCCAGAAGGTCGGCTCCGTGCCGAGTGGCACGACATCGCCTTCCGCGTTCCTCAACTCAAAATTGCCTGTATACGCGCCATCCTCCGACGGCGCAGTAAGATTAATCGAAACATCCACCGTGGAACTTACTTCGGTCTCAGCCACAGGGACTTCATCAGGCGCGTCCATTTGGTCGCCGGAGACGAAGGCGATGCTGTATCCGGTCCATGTGCAGCTTCCAGTGTTTTGCAGTTTCCACGTCTTGGTGAATTCCTCCCCGGCTTCGATGCGTGTGTTGTCCGGCACCGTCACATCTTCGACAAACACCGCCGCGTCCCTGCAGGATGGTGTCGGGGTGGGATCTGACGGATTTAATGTCGGTGAGGCAGTTGGTGAGATGTCTGTTGGAAGGGTCAACCCGCGCTGTGTTGGCGGAAGAGTCGAAGTGACAAAAACAATTGGCGCGTCGGTCGGCGTCTCTCCTGAAACCTGAACGCAGGCGGTCAAGAGACAAAGGAGAAACAAAGTGAGGATTATTTTCTTGATCATTTATTTTACGGGCTGGCAAAGACGACCGTGTAATAACCTCCAGCAGATGTGCCCTGGATGTAGGCGTAGCCCACACCCAACTCAACGACGCTGGGATTCAAAATTTCGTCGCGGTGGATCTGGTCATTCATCCACCACTCGAAGGCAGTTTGCGGATAACCACTGCCATAGATAATCTCGGAAGAACGCGATGCCGCGTACCCTGCTGCGGCTACACGTTGACTGGGGGAGGAACCATCCGAGCCACTGTGACTGATCAGTCCGTGGCATGCCATGTCCACGCTGTGTCCCTGCGCAGCGGCAGTCAATGCGGCATTGACTGTTAGAGCAGGCAAGCCCGCTTCGGTACGAGCGCTATTGATCAGATTGACAAGTTCGGTCTGGTAGGAGGAACTGGATGAGTAACTGCAACTGGCGGGTCCTTCCACTCTTACGGTGGGTACGCCACTGATCGGTGTGAAAGCGGGTGGATTGACCACCACAGGTGGAGCATCGCCGATCAAGATACGGACCCAGAAGGTGCTTTCGATCCCAATGGGTAGCGTCTCTCCATTTGCCTTTCTCAGTTCATAGAAGCCCGTGTAGGATCCGTCTGCGGAAGGGGAAGTCAGTTGAACAGAGACATCCACAGTTGTGCCCGGCTCGGTCTCCGCTACAGGTGCCGTATCCGGAGATGCCATCCGGTCGCCTGCAACAAATGCGATTGTATAGCCACTCCATCTGCATTTTCCATTGTTCATGAAGCGCCATGTCTTGGTGAACGCTTGCCCGGGCGTCATCTGGGTGTCATCGGGCACGGTCACGTCCGCGATCATCAATGCACTGTCCTGGCAGGCGCCGGAGGAAAGGGCTGTGCTGTCGCCTACCGCCGTGCCGGGTGTGCCAGGGGTGGTAGTGGTGGAGGCGTCCGGGGTACCCGTGGATGGAGTAGCTGTCGGCAAAGCCAGGCCGGGTCGAGTAGGCGGCAGGGTGGAGGTCACGAAAAGAGGCGCGGTGGGAATTGCAGTCTCCTGGGAGACTTTAATGCAGGCGCCCAGGCTCAGGCTTGTAATGAGCAGCAAAATCCAGATCTTCTTCATGGCGGGGATTCTACTTGGGAAATAGTACGGAGTACCGCACAATTTGCTTAAATCCAGATTTGAATTTCGATCTGCCATTCGTGTGAAAGTTTACTATTTAGGAGAGGACGGCAAAAAATACCGTCCCAAAGACAGATACGTCTTTGGGACGATTATGAGCATCCCGAGGGCTACGGTCTGGCAAAGACCAGGACGTAATATCCGTAATTGTCGAAAAAGGAATATCCCACGCCGATCTCGGTGAACGTGGTGCTCAGCAGGTTCTGCCCGTGGCGGATGTCCGTCCTGTCGTTGATCCACCAGTTGACCGCTCCCTGCCCGTTCAGGGGTGGGTTATTCCCATTGACGTTCTCGGAGACGGACCTGGCAATATAGTCTGTATCCGCAACCCGCGTCTGGGGTGTGGAGCCGTCTGTTCCGGTATGGACGTAGATATTATGGCATGCCATATCGTTGGCATGTCTCTGCGCGGCTTCGGCAAGTTTGGCGTTGACCGTGTATGCAGGCAAGCCGTTCCGGGCACGATGGGCATTCACGGCAGTGATCACTTCGGTTAATTTCGACCGGTCAGTGGTGAACGCGCAGGCTCCGGCGCTGGAAGCAGATGCGCCCTCTGTGGGGGTAGGACCGGTTGCCGTCGCGACAACGGTCCCAGACCCGGTCGCTGTGACCGCTGCTCCCAGGGGAGTTTGCGTGGCGGCGACCGTAGCGGCGGTGGTCACTGTGACGTTGATGATCACCCACAGCCGGGAATCGTCAGCGATTTTCATGATCAGTCCTGCCGGGTTCTTGATCACAAAATTGCCGCGGTGCGTCCCGGTGGCGTTGGGCGCGACCAGGTCCACCGAAATATCCAGGATCTCGCCCGGGTAGGTGACGCCGAGCGGCACCGAAGCGGGCGCGCCCAGGGTTTCGTCGGAATAATGGCTGAGCGTGTAATCCGGTCCCCAGACGCATGTGCCATTGTTGCTGACGCGCCAGGTCTTGGTGAAGGTGGTGGCTCCGGCAACATTGGTGTTATCCGGGATGGTCACATCGGTGACGAATAAGGCGCTGTTCGTGCAATCGGGCGGATTGGTCGGGATAGGCGTGCCAACCGTCGGCGTAGCGGTGGGCAGCGTGGCAGAGGTCTCGGTGATCGCGACTTCCGTTGACGGTGTTGCCAGCGTTTCTGTTACGGGAGGGGTGTCTGTGGGCGCAGCGGGCGATGTCGCGACCGGGGCTTCGCTTGCCGTCGGCGTGACGTTTTCCGCGGGTGCGGCTCCGTTGCAAGCAGATAAGGCGAGCGCGAGCAATGTGGTAACGGTGAATAGTTTCTTGATCATCCTCAGCCTCCTTGAATACCCTTTTGAACCCAATTGATTTATCTGCTGTGGCTTGATTACTTTTCAGAACATGATCATCTGCGATTTGGATCTTTCCAGCGGATCGCCCGCGACCTGTTCGTCAAACGTTTCTCGCGTTAACACCGGAAGTTCGATAAGTGTGCGCAACAAACGATATTTTACAACCTGAACGGCTTTTACGCGAGCCGCGAGCGACGGGTCGCGTTGTGTTTTGTAGACAGCCAGCGCAGCTCGTCCGCCGGGGATGACGATCACCGTTTGCCCGGGTGGATAGGTTGTTTCAACAAGCGCCCGCCCAAGGAGCGCCGAGGCAAGGATATAAAAAGTACGCTCGACGCTTCCATTCTGTTCCCAGAGAAAATGCCTGTCCTGCCTGCGTGCGGAATATCCCAGCCGCTCCCCGAGACTTTCGATCAAACTGCCGACCCGATCCAGTTCCGCGCGGCGCGCGGAGGCAAGGTCTTCTGCGCGTAATTTCCACGCCCCACTGTCTTTTGTCGCGTACGAGCTGAGGACGGCATAGATCATGCCCTGTGAGGGAGTCAGCAGCCCCGGAAGACGAGGATAAAGATCCTGTTCGACCTCCAGAAAAATGCTATCCGGATGCTGCTGCAGGAAGGTGACCACCGCGATCTCCACCCTGTCGGACAGCGATTCGCGCTCCTGAACATCGTTTTTTGCTTGTGCAAACGAAGCGCTCAAGCCCCACAATCCAGTGTCCACACTCTCGCCGCTTGAATAGTGGACGAAGCGCGGGTCTTCCTCGAGTGCCGTTTGAAGGAGTGATTGCGTGCTGCGCAGTGCCTCGTCGAATTCCTGATCATTCTGCTTGAGCGCATGCGACTCTGCAAGCGCGATCAGCCCCGCAGCATGAACGTGTAAATAACTGGCAGGTTCGCCGCGTTCGAGGAGGTGTGCCTGGATCGCTCCTCTCACATCATCAACGCTGGCTGTGTTTGTTTGCCTCTTTAAATGTTCACCGGATGTCCATAGTAATTGAATGGGATCATGTTCCGTCCGTAGGGCCAGCGACCGCAAATCCAGCCCTGCAGCGCTGGCGGCGGTCAGCGCGGAGGTGAGGGAGGTGGGTTCCGGCTCGGAGAGCAGCGCAAAGAATGGCGTGCCAAGGTGCAGCATGTCGAAAAGGTGTGTGAAGGTGGCATGCAGCGCGGTGGCATTCCATGCCCAGTCATAACGGCGGCGGCGCAGGGCTGGCTTATAGGGTTCCACTGCATCACGGCCCCACAGCCATCCTGCCCACAACGCGGAGAGAGTCCAAAAAGCCTGGTTGGGACGCGGCAGCGAACCGATCACTGCCTTGATGGGAATGTCCTTCTTTTTGGCTTCCTCCGCGAGGTCTTTCAGGCGGCCCTCAAAGATGCAGATACCGCCGCTTTCAGGGGGATGAGCGGGCCAAGCCTTCATGAGGACGCCTACACCTGTTTCCGTCCATTGGTTGAGTGCACGCTCGAGCTGGGTCCACAAGTTGTATTCGCGGAACTGGTTTGGGACGTTGAGTTGTTTGGGGCGCCGCCGCTGGGTGGGATAGTCCCATAACGTGTTGCCCGCATCACAGGCGACGAGGACCAGGGCAATCAGTGCGCGGCGTCGCTCCGGGGTGAGGTTCAAACTGTCCAGGCGGTTGATGACGGTCGTCAAAAAATACAGCGGGCGCGGCAGGTAATGTTCGATCGCTTCTTCGGCGTAGACGCGGTCTTCATCCTCCAGAGCAGCGACCCTCTCAAAGGCGCGCGAGCGGTGTAAAGAATCCGTGGCGGCGATCTTTTTGGCTTTCTCTATGTCCAGTGGGTTTGCTTCGCGCTCGCCAGAATCTTCACAATGGGGGCAGGTGTAAATGCGCGCATAGGGGACATCTTCTCCTTTGCGCCAGAGGAAGGAATCGGCGTAAATTTCATTGCCGCACTTTTCACAGGGGGTGAGATACAGAGATTGTAAATGCGCGCCGAGGCGTTCCTCTCCCTTTTTCGACGCCGCCAGGTCTGCCAGCGCGGCGTTGAAGTCTGTTTCCGGCACGGGACGCGCCGACATCTCCAGGAGAAAACGCGCGATCGGGTTATTCACGGTCACGAGCACACGATACCCTGCGCGCGCGGCTTCGAGCGCCAGCCGCGGAGAGAACCCAAACGGATCCAGCACCCAGCTCCCGGGCTTGTCCTGAGCTGCGTCGACACTTGCACCTGACGCACACCGTCCCGGCGGTTCGGTGCCGGGGAGTGCAGGTGAGGGCGGAGCGTGCGCGGGCAGCCAGGCAGCGATCACGCCCTCCTCCAGTGGAGGCATGAAGCGCGCCAGCGGACCCGGCTCTACGGGTCGCATCCCCGGAATATACGCTTGCGAATCCATGACATAAGTATACATCCCCGCTCAGCACTTCGGATGTTATTGCGCTTCTGCGACAAAGATTTCGAACAAGGGAATGGGCCAGTAAAGGGTTGCGACCTGCCGCACGCGTGCGAGGCGAGAAAGTTCGCGCCTGATCTCCGCGGTGCCGCGCTCATGATATTCCCCCGAATACTCAGGACCTGCTAGTTTGCGTCCGAGCTTGTAAAAAGCGTTCTCTGTGGGACCCGAGACGAGCAATCGCCCGCCCGGCTTGAGGAGATGCAGCAGCTCGGAGAGCGTGCGGGGCAGATCATCCACATGCTCGAGGACGTCGAGCGCGTTGATCAGGTCGAAGGACTTCGGCGTCATTTGTGAAATAGGTACCCGGTTTGCATCCACTACCAGGACATTCCCTGCCAGCGGAATATATTTTTTCACACTCTCGAGAGGCGCCAGATCAATATCGGTTGCGGTCACCTGCTGACTGTGCCCTGCGAGAAAGGACAGCATCACGCCGCTGCCACAGCCGAAATCCAGTACCTTTTCATATGGCGCATAGTTTTCGATATAGTCCATCGCCGCGCGCAGCCTCTGCCAGAATAACCAGTTGATCAACGGGTTGGGATGGGAATAGGCAGGGAATCCTGCTTCATCCAACCTCCCGCGCTCAGAATCCTGCAGGACCCTGCGAATGGCTGAAAAGTAACGAGACTTGTATTCCTGAAAGTCTGACCATTTCACGGAATTGCCCCGTACGCAGGCGCGCACATGATGTCGTAGTATTCGAGCTCGGTGGCTTTGTTTTGCTCGGCATAGGCAGCTGCCTCATTGCCGATGGTCCGCACAGGATCCAGACTTGCCTGCACCTGATAGGGCCAGTACCGTGGCAGCACCATGCGCGGATCGTTGACGTAGCTTTCTGGCAGGAAGATTGGGCGAGCAGGATCCTGCTGCTCTGCGAGCGGGACCCAGTTATACATTACGGGTCCGCGCGGGTTGATGGTGAAGCCAATGCGATACCCGAACTGGCGGGCGAATTGCACCGGACGAACTCCAAAATTCCCGCCGGGCCAGATGATCGCAACGGGCGTCTTGTTGAAATGTGCCTGCAGGTTTTCACTCGAGCCCTGCAGTTCCTGCGTGAGGAACTCGTCGGTGGAGCTGTCACTCATGTTCTCGTTGTGAATAAATCCGTGGGATTGATAATCCACCCAGCCTTCGTTGGCGAGAGCGACATTCTCCGCAAGGAAGGCATCCTCTGCGCCGAACGCGCTGATCCAGCCGTTGACGACGTGCCAGCCCCACTGCTCATAATAAGGTCGAAAATGCTCGTTGAAGCTTTCCGCCCGGTGACGGTCATCTACGATCAGGACCACCGAACGCGGCGGGATCTTTGCATTGTGATCTAGGAAATCCGCCAGTTGGATCGCAGTAATGGCTTCGAAGCCCTGCTCCTTGAGATCCTCCATCAACTGCTTAAAGTCCTGCTTGCTAATATCGTGCGTCCGCGTAGCTTGCTCCTGCGTAATGCCGTGGAACATTACCACCATAACGACTGTCCCCGGCGCGGCGTTATTGGGATCCCATTTGTCGCGCAGGTACTGGCACGTATCTTCGATATAGGTGTGCGGCTTATCCAGTGGGTTGAGCTGGCTCGCGACAAACATGGAGGGGAGAGCTGGAGGCGTGCGCACAGCCGTGGGTGGAGGAACGGGCGTGTCCGCAGGAGGATGAGTTGCTGTCGGTTGCAGCTGCGCGAAGGCGGTCTCGAAAGCCTGGGTCAGCGCGGCGCTCATATCCGGCGTGGGAGCGGAGACGGACGCCGGTTGGCAGGCGGTGAGAAGGATCATGAATAGTAGTGTATAGAGACGAAGCTTGAACATTGTGTTTCGTTAATCGTAACAGAAAAGGCGCGTCCCATACATAGGCGGACGCGCCTTTTCGCTGTTTATACTTTCCGGTTATTCTTTGCTATTCCCTTTGATGAATGCTTCTACCTTTTCGCGGCAAATATCATCACGGAATTGTTCGGGCGGAGACTTGAAGAAATAGGAGGACGGTCCGATGATCGGCCCGCTCATTTTCCGGTCCAGCGCGATCTTGGCACAGCGGATGGCGTCGATCATGACGCCTGCAGAGTTGGGGGAGTCCCAGACCTCGAGTTTCACCTCCACATTGAGCGGGACATCGCCGAAGGTGGTGCCTTCCATGCGGATGTATGCCCACTTGCGGTCGGTGAGCCAGGGCACATGGTCCGAGGGACCCACATGCACATCGTTGTGGTCCAGTTCATAAGGGATCATGCTGGTGACCGCATTCGTCTTGGAGATCTTCTTGCTCTCCAGGCGTTCGCGCTCGAGCATGTTGAGGAAATCGGTGTTGCCTCCAAAGTTAAGCTGATACGTGCGGTCGATGCGAACGCCGCGATCCACAAAGAGCGTGGCGAGGGCGCGGTGCAGAATCGTCGCGCCCACCTGCGACTTGATATCATCTCCAAGGATGGGAAGCTTCGCGTCGCGGAACCTCTTTGCCCAGTACTCAGACGATGCAATGAAAACAGGAATGGCATTCACGAACGCGCAGCCTGCTTCAATAGCCTGCTCCACATACCACTTGGTCGCCATCTCAGAACCGACCGGCAGGAAGTTGACAACGACATCCGTCTTGGTATCCCTGAGCAGCTTTACAATATCTGCCGTGTGACCGGCTTTCTTTTCGATCATTCCCTTCAGATATTTGCCGATTCCGTCATGGGTCATGCCGCGTACCACAGGAGCATCGAGCTGCGGGACGTCTGCGAACTTGAAGGTGTTGTTGGGTTCGGCGAATATGGCGGCGCACAGGTCCTTGCCAACCTTTGTAGTATTCACATCGATACCCAGGGTGAACTCGATATCACCGATGTGATACCCGCCCATGCGGGTATGCATGATGCCGGGGACGCGGGCCTCGTCCGGGGTGTCCTTGTAAAACTGGATTCCCTGCACAAGTGAGGAGGCGCAGTTTCCAACACCGATAACAGCAACGCGAACTTTTTTGTTTGCCATGATAGATCTCCTTCTATTTCTAAAGCAACGGTACGATTTGGACACAATGAATTGCCTGCTTATTAAGGCAATCGATGTTGTATAATGCGTCCGATGACCGCCAACGAACGCATTGATCACCTGGAACGTTTGCTGGAAGTTGTGCGTGGGTTAACAACGGCGCCTGACCTCGAATCATTCCTACAGACTATTATCAATGAAGCAACCGAGCTGACCGACAGCGAACTTGCATCCATTTTTGAATATGACGAAACCGCCGAGGAACTGCGCTTCCTCGCTATGCCCTGGTTCCAGCGAGATTTGCTTCGTCCCATGGGCGTGCCACTGGAAGGGAGCGCGGCAGGTTGGGTCTATCGCCGCGGGCAGCCGCTCATTATTCAAGATGCAAAAGTGGATCAACGTCACTTCAAGGTGGTGGACCGCGTCACAAAGCATATAACACACTCCTTAGTGGCAGTCCCGCTTTTAGTGCGTGGAGAAGTTATTGGGGTACTTGAAGCGCTCAATAAAAAGGATAACGAACATTATACCGAAGAAGATCTTACGATCCTTGAGACATTAGGGGCATTGGCGGCACAGGCAATGCAAAATGTGGCTCTTCAAAAGAAAGTGCGGGCAACCGCTATTGAGCTTGCGGAACTGGACCGCCTCAAAACAGACTTTATCGCGATCGCCTCTCACGAGCTGCGAACCCCTCTCGGTTTAATCCTGGGTCATGCCACGTTCCTGCGCGAGCTGGCTGGCTCGCAATACAACGAACAGTTGGACATGATCATTCGCAACGCCACGAAACTAAAAACCATCGTTGAGAATCTTGCCGATGTGGATAATATTCAAAGTGGCGCGGCGCGGGTGCGTAATCAAAAGGTCTCGCTGCAAAAAATTGTGAAAGATGTGATCCTGACGTTTCAGGACGAGGCAGGCTCTAGGAGTATTTCTTTAACCTCCGAGACTGGGGAAGCCCCCTTCCATTTGGATGCTGATGAGGTCAAGCTCAGCATCGCCTTGAGTAATCTCGTCAAGAACGCGTTGCAGTTCACCGAATCCGGCGGGCATGTGATGGTGAAGGTTCAGGAAGAGTCCAACCACTTTAAGGTGACCGTCATGGATGATGGGATCGGTATCCCTGCCAGGGATCTGCCGCGCGTCTTCGAACGTTTCTTCCAGGTCGAAACACATCTCACGCGGCGTTACGGAGGTATGGGTCTGGGGCTTGCCGTGGCAAAGGCAATGATTGAACTGCACGGCGGGCGCATCTGGGCGGAAAGCCAAGAAGGTAAAGGCAGCACGTTCGCATTTCTCCTGCCCATCGAACAGACGTCTCAAGCGGCTCCTGCCGTGAATCCATTTGTGGAGTGAACAATCTTCCACTGGGCATATCGAAGTGGGCGACGGTTATAACTGGCTGTCGCCTTTTCTTTTATAATTGATTTGAACATGGAACCACAGTTTCTGGTCTTTGGGCAGTTAGCCCGCGAATATCTCTTACCGCCTGTCGGTCCGCCACAGATCGATGTGCCGGGCGGGGGGCTGTTGTATGCCGCCGTCGGTCTGCGCGTGTGGGAATCTGGGATCGGGCTGGTGGGGCGCGTCGGCAATGATTATCCGCGCCAGTGGCTGAACACGTGTAAGGCGCGCGGGCTGGATACCTCCGGCATCTGCATCCTGCCCAAAGACATGGATGTCCGGAAGTTTATCGCCTACAGTGAATCGTTCGAGGCGAATCGTGTCAATCCCGTTTCCCATTTTGCGCGTCGCGAGATGACCTTTCCCAAATCCCTGTTTGGCTATCAGCCGCCCGACCCGAAAAAGAAGCCGGACGAATCGCGCACATTGAACGTGACCGATATTCCAAACGATTACCTGATGGCGCGCGCCGCGCTGCTTTGCCCGATGGACCTCATTGCACAGACGCAGTTGATCGCGGGAATGAAACGCGGCAGCGTGCACACGTTCGTGCTGGATCCTGGACCTGCCACCATGATGCCGACCGCACGCCGTGAGCTGCCAGCTCTACTAAATGGTGTCACAGCCTTCCTCCCTTCGCAGGAGGAATTGTGTAATTTGTTCTGGGGCGAAACCTATGATCTGTGGGAAATGGCAGAAGCGGTTTCGATCTACGGCTGTGAATATGTCGTGATCAAATGCGGCGCACGTGGTCAGCTGCTCTATGATACGAACAGCAAACGCAGGTGGGAAATCCCGGCATACCCGGCTCGGCTGGCGGACCCCACCGGTGCCGGAGAAGCGTTTTGTGGCGGCTTCCTGGCGGGCTACTGCAAAAATTATGACCCGCTGGAAGGGGTGCTGTACGGGAATATTTCCGCTTCATTGAAACTCGAGGGAAGCGGGGCGTTCTATCCGCTGGATGTGCTGCCCGGGCTGGCAGAGGCACGCCTGGGCGCGTTGAAAGATATGGTGAGGGCAGTGTAGTGGAAAATCTTGCATACCGTGTGCTTGAGCTTGCCATCCAGATTCAGCAGGTTCCCGCGCCTACATTCCATGAGCAGCAAAGAGCAGAGCATGTCCGTGATTTGTTCATAGCTGATGGACTGGATGATATTTGTATTGATGAAGCGGGAAATGTATTTGCCCGTCTGCCGGGGATGGGTGAGAAGAAACCTCTCATTGTCAGCGCTCACCTGGATACGGTCTTCCCGATGGAGACGAACCTTCGTGTCACGCGGGGCTCCGAAGTGATCCATGGACCTGGGCTGGGAGACAACTCTCTGGGCGTTGCCGCGCTGTTCGGGCTTCTCTGGCCGTTGCGCGAGCGCGAGATCCGGCACCGCGGCGACATCTGGTTCGTGGCAAATGTGTGTGAGGAAGGGCTGGGCGACCTGCGCGGTATGAAGGCTGTGGTGGATCGTTTCGGTGCCAATGTACATGCCTATCTTGTTCTGGAGGGGCTGGCATTGGGGCATATCTATCATCGTGCCGTGGGGGTCAAACGCTATCGTGTCACAGCGCGCACATCTGGCGGGCATTCCTGGTCAGATTACGGCCAGCCTTCCGCGGTGCATGAGTTGGCAAAGTTGGTCGTGGATCTGGCTTCCCTCAGCCTGCCCACCCACCCACGTACCACGATGAATGTGGGCAAGATCTCAGGCGGCACTTCAGTGAATGTCATCGCGTCTGAGGCGTCATTCGATCTGGATTTGCGCTCGGAGGGGCAGGAGTCCCTGGCAGCGCTGATCCTGGCGGTGGAACGTGTCATCCATAAAGCTAACAAGCCCGGCGTGAGTGTCGAAGCGCAGGTGATCGGTCAGCGTCCCGCTGGCGAGATCGCCGTGAACCATCCGCTGGTGACGCTGGCGCGAGATTGTCTGCGCGAGCAGGGTTTGGAAGCCGGGTTGATCTCAGGTTCCACCGATGCGAATATGCCGCTCAGCAAAGGCTACCCGGCCCTCGTGCTCGGTATCACCACGGGCGGCAGCGCACATACGATCAATGAACATATTAACACCGCGCCGATTGCCAAAGGCATGGAGCAGTTGGTTAGCTTTGTGAGCAGGGTCTGGGGATAGGAAATTTAAAAGTAGAGACTGGAGACTGTTGCAAAATGAAAAATCTGTATTGCCAGCCTAAAACCCTAAGGCTGTCAACAAATAGAAAAGAGATCAACATTCGTAGCTGATCTCTTTGAATTCGCATAAATACCCATTATCAATTACTCTATACGAATCTCTAATCTCTAGTCTCTATTTCAGCCCCAACACCTCATACACATCCAGCGGATGAGTTTTGCCTTTCACAGAAAGAGGCTCAAATGGTTTCGCCTCGATCTCATCCTTCACGCGTTCATACGCCTCTTTGCTAATTAAAATCTGATTCTTGGCGCAGTTCTCCTGAATGCGTTTCGTGGTGTTAATACTGTCGCTGATGGCAGTGTATTCAAGTCGTTTTTCCGTGCCGATCCATCCCAGCACCGATTCGCCGTAATGGATTCCCACGCCAAAATCGAGGTGCGCCTCCTCAGGCAGTTCAACATGCAGGGACGCTACTGCATCGCGTATGGCTAAGGCAGTCTTCACGGCGCGCAGTGTGTGATCAGGCTGAGGCAGCGGCGCGTTGTACCATGCCATGACCGCGTCGCCAAGGAACTTATCCACGGTGCCTTCGTTGGCGAGCACCGCGTCCGCCGCGGCGGCGAGATAACGGTTCAACACTGCCACCAGTTCCTCCGGCGAGTGCTGTTCACTATAAGCGGTAAAGCCGCGGATGTCTGCGAACAGGATCGTGATATACACCTTCTTGCCGCCAATGTGCAAGCTGTTCGGGTCGATTTGATCAAGCACGGCTGGCGATACCATTCGTTCCAGAAGGTTGCGCTGGGCTTCGAGCTTCTTGCGCTCGGTCATGTCATCGAGCACGATCGCGACGCCCTGGGTCTTTTGTCCTGCATCCTTCAGAGGAGAAAGATTGAAGCGCCAATCCACAGAACCGCGCTCAGGCAGATCTTGCCTCAGCTCGAGCCCGACGATGGGCTTGTCGTTTTTGCGGACGGATTCCAGATGGGGCAGGATGTCGTTCGCAAATGTAGGCATGATCTCGCCAAGGGGACGTCCCACGATCTCCGCCGAGGCGCGTCCGAGGATCAGCGCGGCAGCGCGGTTGCAGAGGGTGATCTGGTCCTGCACATCAGCCGTGATCACGCCCGAGACGATGGAGGCAAATACATCGTCCATGAGGTTTTTGAGTTCGGTCACTTCTTCGAGTGTGCGTTTGAGGGAGGAGAACAAGCGCGCGTTTTCAATCGCCACGGCAGCCTGGTTGGCGAAGGCGTGTAACAGGTCTCGGTCTGCTTCGGAAAAAATGCCGGTCCGGATACGGTTATCGGTATAGATAACACCGATCAACTCTGATTTGACGGTCAGAGGAACGCACAGGATCGAGCGCAGGTTAAAAGCGATGATGCTTTCCTGTCCACCGAAGCGCGGGTCTTCACGCGCGTTGGTGGTGACGATCGCTTCCCGCTCCTCGATCACACGCTGGACCACGGTGCGGCTGATGGCGAATTCCTTCTGGTTGATGGATTCCTGCTCCCAGTTGCGCGCGATGCGGATGACCATTTCACCGCGCTCGTCGCGCAACATCAGAAAGCCGCGTTCCGCGCCTATCAGGCGGACGATCGTATCCATCACGATCTGTAGAACTTCATCCACCTCCAGCGTGGAGTTGATGACCTGACCGATCCCTGCCAGGGCTTGCAGGTGGCTATACTGTTGTTCAAACGGGATAACGGTTTCGCTTATGCGTTCGAGGGCATTTTCAAGATTTTTCAATCCCTCCATAACTTCAGGTGCCTGTGTTGAATCAAGTGAATTGCGCAGTTTGGCAGACTGCTGCGTGACAGCGATCACTTGATCGTTGATCGAGAGGGTCTTCTGCTTCGCGGTTTCCATAAAGTTTCCTTCTCGCCCTCAGGACCCGCTACAAATAAATTAACAGACTTAGCGTATGGGCTTACCGAAAAACAAATAACGAATCCGTTCGGCGATAACCTGCATACGTAAATTGAACGCGGCACGGCGGGCCTGGGTGACGTCTGCAATTCTGGAAGTATAAAGGGATGTCTGGTGTTCGTCCAGAAGAATTTTGATTTCCCCGGCTTTTGCAGGCAGGAGGCGCGTCAGCTTTGCGGCGCGTTCGACCGGCGTGATGTGGACTGGGACAGCCTGATCCAGGTGTCGCAGCCCGAAGTTGACACTTTCAAAGGCTCTTTCAATGGGAGAAAGCCTCACCCACTTCTCCCAGCGGATCAGCCAGGCTGGCGCCTCGATGCCGCCGCGTTCCATAGCAGTACGCAGGAAGACAGGGATTCTCGCGCGGACTGAGGCTTTCCCACCGAGGTAGATTGCAATGCCTGCCAGGATCAATACGAATGAAATCCAGTAAGGAGGTGGGGATGTGACTTCGCTCGGCTGTGCCAGAGGATCGAGTCCCTCTTCCAAAGGTTGTTCACGGCTGGCAAAGTTGAAACTGTCTTCGAGCCTTTGCTGGGTCAGAGGTCCGGCAAGTGGGTCGGTGGGGTCGCGTGGTGGCAGCGGACGGTTCAGTGAAGGCTGGTTGCCAGTGGGCTCGAATTCCACCCAGCCAACGCCGGGGAAGTACACTTCAGCCCAGGCGTGGGAATGCAGCCGGCGCACCGTATATGTATTGCCATTCCGCTCTCCCTGTGCAAAGCCCACTGCCATACGGGCAGGGACTCCCAGTGAGCGCAGCATCAGGACATCGGCGGAGGCGTAATAGACACAATACGCCTGTTTGTGCTCGAACAGGATCCACTCCAGCGGATCCTGATTACGAGGCATCTCGGGAATGGTTTGTGAATACGTGATGTTCTCACGCAGATAACTCGTGACCGCAAAGGCTTTCTCATACGGCGTTTGAGCACCCAGGGTCACCTGCTCGGCAAGTTCCCGGATGCGAGGCGAGAAGCTTTCGGGTAATTGCAGATATTTCTCGGAGACCCAGGCGGGGTACTCCGTGCCAGCCTCCTGCAATTGCTGCTGGTTCGGGTTGCTCAGGACGGCATCGAGTTGGTAGGTCTCTCCGCCTCTCAGAGCAGGATAGGCATGCCAGGCGACGATATCCTGCCCGGCATCAGCAGGCGTTGCGAATGTGACGCCGGGCCGGCTGACCCAGATGGGCTGTGCCGGTGAATAAAGCAAGGAGAACGTTGTGTCGCCCGTATTGAAGAGGAAGTGGGCAGGCTCCTTTTCCTGCGTATCCACATTGAACGGATTGGTCACCGCCGGAGAATACTCTTCGCGGACTGTGCCGCTGGTGTACCACTGTCCATTTAGAAAACGATCATAGGTGCGACCGCGCCAGTAAAAGCGCGGCGGTCTGTTCTCGAAGGGAATTTCCGGGACTTCCACCTCGAACATGACCAGGTCAGAGAGGGGGAAGCCGCGCCCAAGCAGGAGCTCGGAGCCGAAGAACTCGCCGCGCCTCCCGCCGCTGGGCGACTCCAACGCGCTGACGGCATTTTCCATTTTCTCCGTGAGTTCATGCCAGGGTTTTGTGACTCGATTCCAGGTCTTGACGGCAGCGTTCATGCTCGAGAGGGAGGCGGGCACAGTCCAGGCCACTACAATGATCAATCCCGCGGCGATCGCCATACTGCTCGTCAGATCCACACTGTTATCTGGAGATACAAAAATTCGCCGCGCTCGCCAGGACAGCTTGTTCTGCAGGAACTGCAGGCGTCCCAGCAGGAGCAGAGCAATAAAAGCGAAGAAAGCCAAAAACCACAGGCGTCCGGCAGCGACGCTATCATAGTTCTGGATGATGATCAAAGCGATGGCAGCCGGAACGACCGCGCCAAGATAATTCTGGTTGCGCACAAGCGCAAATCCCGCCCAGGAACTGACGATCCAGAACGCGATCGACATGAGCGCCACAAAGAAGAGTGGGTCTTCCACTGGCTGGCGCGCAAAGAGATCGGATATCGCGAAAAACAGACGCCCTCCCATGCTGGCGAATTGCTCCTCCAGGGAGGCGTTCTGGTCGATGACAAGCGTCCACTGCAGAGGCAGCATGACCAGCATATAGAAGAACGTCAGCCAGCGCACGGTGCGTCGCTGGAACGTACTGTACCCCAGCGCAATGCCGACCACAAATCCCATATATGTGAAGGTCTGGATGAGGTAGAGGAAGGGAGTCCAGCTTGTGGCAACAAGGCGCGAGGCAACGGCCTGCAGCAGGATGAAGAGTAAGCCGATGGCAGCCCAGTCCCACCAGCGGGGTTGTGAGTGAAACTTTTCCATATTTTGAGTGTAAGTGTACAATAGAAAGGAGTATGATGTCTAATACTGGAGAGGGGTTTTTCTGACCGGGATGATAACGCAACTTAAAATAAATGTATGGCTTTTTCCATATTCTTAGATTTGTCTAACATTGTCGTTTGTCCTTTCATATAGGCTGCTCTGGATGCGAACGCCACAGATTCAAAGGAGACATTCATGGATATTTTTATTGAGAACGGAATTGACTGGATTGTTGCCATCCAGACTCTTGGAGACTGGCTCGAACCGCTGATGCAGTTTTTCACCTTTCTGGGTAATGAGAATTTTTTCTTTATTATTTTGCCTCTCCTGTACTGGAGCCTGGATGCCGGGTTGGGTCTGCGCATTGCGTTGATTTTGGCAACAAGTAATTATCTAAATGCAGTTGCCAAGTTGTTGTTTGCCGCGCCGCGGCCCTACTGGGTGAGCGCAGAGGTTGTGCCCGCATCCCTTGAGACGACTTTTGGCATTCCTTCGGGGCATGCGCAAAATTCCGCGGCGTTATGGGGCATTATGGCAGCATGGGCCGGCAAACGCTGGGCATGGATTACAGCTCTGATCTTGACGTTCCTCATCGGATTTTCACGTCTCTACATTGGAATGCATTTCGTGCATGATGTCCTTCTGGGCTGGCTGATCGGATTCCTGCTTTTGTTTGCCTTCCTGCGGTTCTGGGATCCGGTTGCCACCTGGCTGAGAATGAAAACCCTCGCGCAGCAGATCATGATCGCGTTCATCATTACCTTATTGATGATCGCTGTGGGCATATGGAACACAGCGCGCTTCGATACTTATGTCTTTCCGGTGGAATGGACGAATAATGCATTGCGTGCCGGGCCCCTGCCCGAACCCGTTTCCATTGAAGGAGTCTTCACCTCGGCTGGGTCCATCTTCGGGCTGGCATCCGGGGCAGCGTGGATTGCGGCGCAGGGCGGGTACCGAACCTCGGGCGCTCTGGAGAAGCGCGCACTTCGTTGTGTGGTCGGACTGATCGGGGTCATGATCCTGTGGTTTGGTTTGGGAGAGGTCTTCCCGCGCGGGGAAACAGTCATCCCATTGATATTGCGATACATCCGTTATACCCTTGTCACTCTCTGGGTAATCGCGGGGGCACC
>JAICQC010000343.1 GCA_025938055.1 Anaerolineales bacterium
CGACGTGTGGAACGTACACTTTGAGCCATAATTCATCAACCTCTTATTTCTTTGCACCGCGACGGCGACCGCGACCTGCGACCGTCTTCTTGGTGCCTTTGCGGGTGCGTGAGTTCGTGCGTGTCCGCTGGCCGTGCACCGGCAGATTCCGGCGATGCCGCATGCCGCGGTACGACCCGATCTCGATCAGACGCTTAATGCTCATTTGAACTTCACGGCGCAAGTCACCTTCCACCTTGTAGTTCCTGCTAATGAACTCGCGAATCGCAGCCACATCGGCTTCTGACAGATCCTTTACCCGCGTATCGGGGTTGACCTTTGTCTGAGCCAGGATTTGCTGCGCGCGAGTCGGTCCTATCCCATAAAGATAGGTCAAGCCAACTTCAACCCGCTTGTTGCGGGGCAGATCGACACCTTCAATTCTCGCCATAGTTCATCTATCCCTGTCGCTGTTTATGCTTTGGATTTTCACAGATTACAAATACTATGCCCTTGCGCCGAACAATCCGGCATTTGGCACAGCGCTTCCGTATCGACGGAGAAACCTTCATAACAACACTCCTTGCAAGCTTCCATTCTCTATATAGCCAAGGTTTTGATTATACACGTTCGTCTTTCATTCGTCCAGATTACACGAAATGTTACATGCGGCGCAGGGATCACAGGACAGTCAGGAGTAGAGGTTCTCCTTCGGTGACAGCCACGGAATGTTCGAAATGGGCTGTCAATGATCCGTCTGCAGAAACTACGGTCCACTGGTCGGGAAGGACGCGTGTTTCTTCTGTTCCAGCAAGTACCATAGGCTCAATGGCAATGGTCATGCCTGCCTTGAGCGGCATCCCGGTGCCGGGCTTACCGTAGTTCGGCACTTGCGGTCCTTCATGCATTTGCCTGCCAACGCCGTGACCGGTATATTCACGTGTCACAAAATAGCCACGGCTTTCCACATAATTTTGTATCGCCGCTGATACGTCACCCGTGCGGTTGCCCACACACATCATTTCAATGCCAGCATTCAGCGCTCCCTGAGTAACATCCAGGAGTTCCTGCGCCTCGGGAGATATTTCTCCCACGCCACCAGTGAACGCTGAGTCAGCTACCATTCCTTCGAACACCGTCCCGCAATCAACCGAGACAATGTCTCCGGCTTTGAGCTTACGCTTCTGGCTCGGAATGCCGTGGACGAGCTCACGATTGATGCTGACCGTAATCGAAGCAGGGAATGGCGGGTGGCCATATCCCTTGAACGGCGATACACATCCATGTTTCCTCAGCACGTCCTCAGCAGCCGCGTTGAGATCGGCTGTGGAAACACCTGGTTTTAAAAGTTCTTTTGCTGCTGCGAGTACTTCTGCATTAATTCGGCCTGCTTCACGCATGACCTGAAGCTCGGCAGAGCTTTTGATATGGATCTGGCGTGCCCAACTCATGTTATCTACTATTTACGACATCCAGTAGATCATCTGCAACTTGATCTATGGATCGCGCTCCATTAATTTCAACTAACTTGCCGTGGTCTCGATAGTATGAGATCAATGGTGACGTTTGCTCAAGATAAACATCGATCCGACGCTTCACGGTTTCAGCCTTATCGTCGTCACGCTGGTACAGTTCAGACCCATCGAAATCGCACACTTTGTCGTGCTTTGGCGGGTTCGTCTTCTCATTGAAACTATGACCTCCTGCCCGGCACGTCCAGCGTGCGCCCAATCGCTCGACCAGAACATGATCCTCTGCCGTAATGAACGGGACAAGATCTACATGTCCGTCAAAATCATGCAGCATCGTCTCCAGTGCTTCGGCTTGCGCCGGGGTGCGAGGAAAACCATCCAAAATGGCACCCATTGTACAATCCGGGCGGGAGAGTCGCTCCCGGATCATGGCAATGGTCACATCATCCGGGACAAGATCTCCTTTTGTCATATAGGTCTGAGCAAGCTTTCCAAGCTCAGTCTGGTGCTTAAGGTTTTCACGGAACAGGTCACCTGAAGAGATATGTGCTAATCCTGTTTTTTCGGACAAAATTTTCGCCTGCGTACCTTTACCAACGCCCGGAGGACCCAGCATGACAATGAAGGTCGCCATAGAGACTCCTAGCTGATGAGAAGTTTTTCCTGATAACCATGCAACTTAAGCTCAGCCTCGATATTCATAAAGGTATCACGAACGACGCCAACAACGATAAGCAAACCTGAAGAAGACAGCAGGAAGATTCCTGCATTGCCCGCAGCAGCCGGGATAATTAATTGCAACAGGAACGGCATGATTGCCACGGTTCCCAACAACAATGCACCGGGCAGGGTGATGCGGCTTTGGATGCGGCTCAGATATCGTTGGGTGGCCGCGCCGCTGTGCACGCCAGGAATTTGAGCGCCCGAACGCTTCAAATTGTCGCCATAATTCTGCTGCTCAAAAATAACAGTTGTATAAAAATACGTAAAACTGACAACCATAACAAAATACAGCACCCAATATCCCCAGGAATTGATTCCCGTCGGGTTGAAGAAGCTTTGAATACTGGTCGAGAGCGAGCTGACCCATTCTGTGGGCGACGTAATAAAGTAACTCGCAATGATTGCCGGGAACTGCAGGATCGCGCTGGCAAAGATCAAGGGAATCATACCGGAGAGGTTAACCATCAGGGGCAGTGTGGGCTGAGGCATCCGTACGGATTTTCCGCGCTGGATGGCATAAAACACCTGGCTCTTTTGAGGATACATGATCGGCACATTGCGGCGCCCCTGCTGCACGTACACGATCGCCAGCACAGTTACCAGGATCACCACGATCATGGCAGCCAGCAAAACCCAGCGG
The DNA here is from genome assembly GCA_025938055.1 of Anaerolineales bacterium. The sequence goes on from JAICQC010000343.1 coordinate 2,815, forward strand.
TTCTGCTCATCCAGCAACAGAGTCTGGATGTTGGCTGGGATCTGGGACACAATGCCTGCAAAGATCACAAGCGATAAACCCTGCCCGCGGATGCCATACTCCGAGATCAATTCTCCCAGCCAGATCGCGAACATGGTCCCGGCGGTCATCACCAGCAAAACGGTCAGAGATGGAAGCCAAAGGTCACCACTGAATGAGAACTGGAGGATGGGACGACCCAGCGCCTGTATGGAAAGAGAATTGAAAATATTGATCTGACCGATTGCCGAAAGGACTGCCATCGGAACGGCTAGATAATACGTCCACTTTTCCATCCAGCGGCGGCCCTCACGCTGATCCTCCTGCATCCGGCGCTGTAAGGCGGGGATGATCGGGATCAACAACTGCAGGATGATCTGGGCTGTAATATACGGGTACACGCCCATCGACAGCAGGGAAAAATTGGAAATCGTGCCACCCGAAAGAAGATTCAGGAATCCGATAAAGCCTCCCTGACCGCCCTGTGACTGGAAGAAGGCTGCCAGAGCCTCCCGGTCAGCGCCTGGCACGGGAACATTTGCTGCGATGCGGAAGAGTATCAATATTCCAAGCGTAATGAGTAGTTTCTTCCGTATATCTTCGGAGCGCCATAAAAAGCGCCACGCCGATTGTTTCTTTTCAGGCATATCTGGACATTCCTTCTTGACTCAGTTTCAACTGATCAACTCGACGCTGCCGCCGGCTGCCTCGATCTTTTCCTTGGCGCCTGCGCTCACGCGGTGCGCACGCACTTTGAGAGCCACTTTCATCTCGCCGCGCCCCAGAATAACGACCGGGTTGCGCGGGTCACGCAGCAGATGTGCTTTTTCCAGTGATTCCGGGTTGACTTCCGTATCTGCCTGGAAGGATTCGGTCAACTGATCCAAATTCACTTCGTTGTAATGTATCTGGTTGCGAGGAGTAAAGCCCTGACCACGCATGAAGGGCAAGCGGCGGTAGAATGGCAGGTTGCCACCCTGACGATACATATTGCCGCCTTGACCGGAACGCGCGCCCTCACCTTTGGTACCGCGGCCGGCAGTTTTGCCCTGCCCCGCGGAAATACCACGTCCAACGCGCTTTCGATTCTTTTTGGAGCCCGGATTGGGCATGAGATCGTGTAATTTCATCTTTCTTCCTTCGACTCACCGGTACTTGCGTCCGGTGCAAGTATCACTCAGGACTTGTCCTACTCTTCGATCTGGACCAAATGTACGACTTTACGGATCATGCCGCGTACAGCCGGATTGTCCTTGTGTTCAACAGTTTGATGCAAGCGACGTAACCCCAAGGCAAGCACGGTTTGCTTCTGGTCCTTGGTATAACCAATCGGACTGCGAACCAGAGTGACGCGAACGGTTTTGTCGCTGGTTTCCTGCTTAGGCATGCTGCTTCCTCCGTTCCCAGAACGGCAACAGTTCATTGACGCTCTTGCCGCGGCGGGCAGCTTCCATCTGCGGCGACTTCAACTGCTCGAGAGCATCGAAGGTTGCCTGCACCACATTCAAAACGTTGGCACTGCCCTGAGACTTCGTCAGGATGTCGCGCACGCCAGCCACTTCAAGCACGGCGCGCACACCACCTGCGGCGATCACGCCCGTTCCAGGGGAAGCTGGCTTGAGCATCACACGTGCACCGGCAACCTTCCCCAGTACTTCATGAGGAATGGTGGTGCCAGAGAGATTAACAACACGCATATTCTTGCGGGCGCGTTCTGAAGCCTTGCGCATGGCATCGGGTACGGCATTTGCCTTGCCAACGCCCATCGAGATGGTACCTTTCTTGTCGCCGACCACAACCGTCACACGGAATTGAAAACGGCGGCCACCTTTTACAACCTTGGCGACCCGGGCGATCTCGATCACACGCTCTTCAAACTGGTCCTGCCCTTCGAAATTCTGCTGTTCAGTTTTTGCTTTTTCTGCCATTTCTTTCTCCAGTCAAACCTAAAATTGCAAGCCAGCTTCACGAGCGCCATCTGCCAGCGCCTTGATCCGTCCAATATAACGATAGCCGCCCCGGTCAAACACAACAGCCTGAATGCCCTTGTCCTTGGCGCGTTCCGCCACCGTCTGACCGATTAGTTTCGCTTGGTCCGATTTTTTCAGACCTTTCATCCTCTCACGCAGGTCATGGTCCACCGTTGAAGCCGAGAGCAGAGTATGACCGGACTGATCGTCGATCACCTGCGCATAAATGGCAGACAGACTCCGAAAGACGTTCAAACGCGGACGTTCAGCTGTTCCTGTTAGGTTTTTGCGTACGCGCGCATGACGACGCACCCGCGCGATAGAACGAGAATTTTTCGCCATGGCTTACTTGGCTCCTTTCCCAGCCTTACCGGCTTTGCGGCGGATCTTTTC
>JAICQC010000591.1 GCA_025938055.1 Anaerolineales bacterium
AGAACAGAAAACCAAACAGCTTTTCTACTGAATGACAACGGAATGTATATTGCGCATGCCGATTTGACGAAAACTGGAACATCCGCTGCAGATGACCTAAGCTCAGAGCTATTGAATAATCTCCTGTTAGAAAATCTAACGGCAGTTGATAATAGTAATCAGAATCAATACATTGGGGCTGCCAGAATAAACAGCAGCGGTGTTGCAGTTGTGATCACCGACAGCACAACGAGCATCGGAAAGATCAATGATTTGTCACGAGGGATTTTGTGGCAACTTGCAGTAGGGCTACTCATTACTTCACTCGCCGGCGCGACTGCAATTTTTGTTGTACTGGGACCCATCATCCAACTTTCAAAGTTTTCTGATCGTCTTGGCAGCGGTGAGTTAGATGCAGAATTTGATACCACGGAATTGGAAGGCGAATTAGCAACATTGGCTAAAAGCCTGAACACGCTGGCGGTTAGAATTCGCACCTCCATTACAACACTCGAACAGCGTGTCAATGAGCGCACAGTGGAGCTTACAGAACGAACTGCCGAGTTGGAATCTGCGAACAGACAGGTTCAGGCCCGTGCAGCACAACTGGAGGCTCTGGTACAGGTTTCTCACACAGTTGCATCAATGCGTGACCTGCGAGAACTTTTGCCGCGAATCGCAAACGCGATTAGTGAGAATTTCGGCTTCTATCACGTTGGCGTTTTCCTTCTGGATGAAACAAACGAGTATGCTGTAATGGGTGCGACGAATAGTGAAGGCGGCAAAAAAATGCTGGCGCGCAAACACCGCCTACGCGTGGGGCAGGAAGGGATTGTGGGCTATGTCACTGCTACCGGAGAATCCCGTATCGCAATGGATGTAGGTAAGGATGCTGTATTCTTCGATAACCCCGAACTGCCCGACACCCACTCTGAGATGGCCCTGCCACTCAAAACTGGAAGCCGTATTATTGGGGCGCTCGATGTACAAAGCACTAAAAGCGGAGCATTTACCGATGAAGATATTCAAATGCTCAGCCTGCTTGCCGATCAGGTGAGTCTGGCAATCGAAAATGCCCGTCTTTTCGACGAAACCCGAAGCGCGTTGGCAGAAGCCGAAGCGATCAGCCGTCAATTTACACGTGAGGCTTGGGGGCGTGTACCTGTAGAGCATAAGTTGTTAGGATATCGATATGGTATTGCCGGCGCTACGCCTCTTGAGAAGCCAGTGGACTTGTCGGAGGCGGCGAAGGAGTCGAACAGGAACGGTCAGGCAGTATCAAATCAAGTGGTAATCCCAATCGAGCTGCGCGGTGAAACGATCGGCAATCTGGTTGTGCAATCCCCCTCTTCCGAACCGCTCAATCAGGATCAAATCGACCTCATCAAGGCAGTTGCAGAACGTGTAGCGCTCTCGTCAGAGAATGCACGCCTGTTTGAAGAAACAACCCGGCGCGCAGAGCGGGAACGTATGGTCTCGGAAATTACTGGAAAGATCCGGAGCGTCAACGATCCGCAAACCATGATCAATACAGCGATGGAAGAGTTACGGAGAGCACTGGGTGCCAGCCGGGTAGAGATGGTGCCCCAGAACGTGAAAGGCGCTGAGTAGTTCAGCACGGAAAATCAAGAGGAATTATGGCATTCACAATCGCTATGTCAAACGAAAAAGGCGGGGTCGCAAAAACGACCTCAACATTGTCGCTCGGGGCGGCGCTCGCTGAACTGGATCATCGCGTTCTCCTCATTGATCTCGACCCGCAAGCCAATCTGAGCCTGGCTCTGGGGCTTGAAACGGGCGAGGTGGAGGTCACCTCTGCAAGTGTGCTGATCGAAAATGCAGCCATTAAAACAGCCATCCGCCGGACAGAAGTGAATAATCTGGATCTCGTGCCGTGCAACGCGCGCATCGAGAGCGCAGAGCAGTTCCTGCCGATAAGAAGCCGTTATCTATCCACACT
>JAICQC010000357.1 GCA_025938055.1 Anaerolineales bacterium
CGACCTGTATGTGTATGACAGCCAGGCGCGCCAGGGTCAAAGAATCAACCCGATTGACGGGGAATGTTGTTACCGTGATGCGCGCTGGAGCCCGGATAAGACCCATATCTTTTTTGTGTTCCAGCGTGTTGGCACCACTGAAATCGAGTTCTATTACATCCCCTATGATGAACTCGACAGCGGTGGACCGTGGACACCGATCCCAAATATAGATACCCTGTTCCCCACCCCGCGCGAACGACCGCAGCCTGCACTACGACCAATCCAGGAATAAAAATGTCCCGCTACGAGCCGGGACATTTTTATATTCACGATATCACACCCGCCTCACTCGTAGCGGAACCGCCAGACCCCCACCCCAAAGAAGAGCGCTGCGAACCCGAGCAGAACCGCCACTTCAGGTAGAACCTCAGCCAAGCCTCCGCCGCGCAGGACGAGGTCCAGCATGCCCTGCATCGCCCAGGTGGTGGGCAGGACCTTCACCGCGTTCTGGATCGCAGGTGGGAAGAGCTCAAGCGGATACCAGCATCCGCCCATCAGCGCGAAGACCATACCGAACATCACGCTCAGTCCGCTCGCCTGCCCTTCGGTCTTGATGAAGGTCCCCATGACAGTGCCAAAGGCAGCCGCGGCCAGCGCGGATGCCAGCAGGGTGATGAACAGCGCCAACGGCTCGCGCCCCCAGTTAAGCTTCATGGCAAAGACGCCAAACCCCACCAGCAGTAACATTTGAACGAGCGCCATCGCCACCTGACCGGAGATCGTCCCCAGTAAAAAAGTGGCTTTGCTGGCAGGGGTTGTAAGCAGGCGGCGCAATGTGCCTTGCTGGCGTTCGTAGGCAAATAATGCCGAAATCCCGAACAGTGGAATAAACACCCATGTGATCAACTGTCCGGCAGATGTATTGGCGCGCGGGTCATATTCGATCTCATCCTCGGTGACACCCTCGATCACCGTCACGCGTTCCGGTGCCTCCTGCTGGGTGGACTGCGCCGTTTTGAGAGAGGCCTCAAAGTATTGCTCTTCTTCTGCCTCTGACGCGAACGGCTGTCTCAATTCGCGCTGACGGACGGCGTTCTGCGCGGCAGAGAATGAGCTGCTCACCCGCCGAATGGCGGTCAGCACTGCCTGCTCGGCAGCCAGCGCGTTCATGTTGTTGGGCTGTTGGAGCAACTCCACTTCTGCGGTTCCGCTTTGCAGGGAATCAAGGTTGAGCCCGGAGGGGATGATCAGCACCACTTCGGCGCGCCGTTCATCAAATAAATCCTGTGCCTCGTCATATGCTACCGCTTCCGGGCGGACAGCTGTGGACATTTCCAATTCGTCGACGAGCTGTTGTGAGATGGATGTATTCGCTTCGTCTACAACAAGCAAGTTGATGCGCGGGTCTTCATTTCCTGACGGGGTTCCACCGGCAAGCAGGAAGGTGAACACCACGGGAAGTACGATAAAGAACAATAGTTCCGATGGGCCGGCAAATCGAACGATGGCATCTTTCCAGGCAATCGCAAGAATCTTCTTCATAATTATCTCTGTGCGATCCCGTTTCGGTTGAACAGCACGACCGCGATCGCGAATAAGACGGCACCCATGATGAGCAATGCAGTAACCGGTTCGATCAAATTAGGCAGCGTGCCGCCCAGGGCAAGCGTCGTAAACCCATCCAGCCCCCAGGCGTTTGGCGTGATCTTGCTTACAGTCCGGAAAAAAGGCGGCATTTGCTGGAGGTTAATGAAGCTCCCGCCGAGGATGCCAAAGATCAGCATCAGCGCCGAACCGACGCTCCCCACCTGCGCCTGTGACCGTGACAGCGCTGTGATCAGCATGCCCCAACCCGTCGCGCCGAAGACCGCTGCGAGGATCAGAACGATCAACCCCAGCGCGTCGCCCCATTGCACGCCGAAGAAGACCGAGCTTGCCAGGATCAAAATCCCGACCTGTGCAACGCCGGTCAAAAAGATTCCCAGCACCTTCCCGCCAAGTACCTGCGCGTTGGATGTCGGCGACACCAGCAGGCGCGGCAGTGTCCCCTGCGAGCGTTCGGCGAGGATGGAACGCCCGCCATAGGAAACGGTGTACATCAGGAACAGCAATGCCATGCCGGGTGCCATGTAGGCAAGGATATCGAACTCGACCGCCTCTGCGCCTTCCTCGTTTGTTTTCAGCATGATGGCAGTACCTTCTGTTTCATCCTGATTTTCAAAGATCTTACGGGCTTCGGTTTCGGCGTTCTCAGCCGTGATAAGTCCGTCGGCAGCCAGTTGTAAGATCGCCGTCATGCCGCTGGTGCGGCTCTCTTCGACGCGTGAAATAAACTCATCCACAATGGCTTTGACGATACCTGCGCTCGTGGGGCGGGCGGGATTCGCATACACCTCGATCTTCACAGGCTCAGGCTGGACAAAGCTTTCGTCAAACTGTGTCCCCGGGGCGGGGATAACTGAACGTGTGAAGCCCTCCGGGATGATGACGACTGCCGCGGCTTCATCCTCGTCGATCAGACGGCGAGCTGCTTCGGGGTCGGAGGAGGCAGTAGGTTCCATGAGATTGGCGAGTTCCTCCGAGGAGAACACGTCCACCAGCGCATTCCCCAACTGGTCGTTATCCAGGTTGACAATGATGACAGGGATATCCGAAATCCCGCTGGAGCCGCCGCTAAAGCGACCGGTGACAAAGCCCATACCGATGGTCAGCAGGAACGGCGCGAGGAGCATGAAGATCAGCGCGGCGCGGTCGCGGAAAATAAGGGTGAGATCTTTAAGACCGATCAGGAAAAGTTTTTTCATAGCAATACTTTCAAGTGTCACAGCTGTACTTGCAGGCGCCGCGACATGGCAATCTCATGTTTGCACGTTACTCTCGCAATGACATTAGTCTCGCAAAGCCCGCCCGGTAAGATGCAAAAACACTGCTTCAAGATTTGGCTCGCGGATATCGATCGAATGAATCTTGATGCCGCGCTCATTGGCTTGACTCACGACCGCGGCGAGAATATCCTCTGCCTCGCGCGCAATGACCGAAACTGCGTGGTCGCTGGCACTCGCTTCGATGACATCCTTCACGCCGTCCAGTGATTTTGCCAGCGCTTGGGGATCGTCGTTCTCCCCGATGTGCAGGACGAGTGTTTCGGTCTGTCCCACCTGCTGGGTGAGTTCCTTCTGCGTGCCGAGTGCGATCAATTCGCCGTGATCGATGATTCCGACGCGGTTCGAAAGCTCCTGGGCTTCCTCCATGTAATGGGTGGTGTAGAGGACGGTCATGCCCTGTCGGTTGAGGTCCTTGACCGTGTCAAGGATGGCGCGGCGCGACTGCGGATCGATCCCCACGGTGGGCTCGTCCATGAACAGCAGGCGCGGCTTGTGGAGCAGTCCCACGCCGATGTTAACGCGGCGCTTCATGCCGCCCGAGTAGGTCTTGACGCGGTTTTTGGCTTTATCAGTCAAGCCGATCTGCTCCAGCACTTCGTCGACGCGGCTGTTGAGTGGATTGCCGCTCAATCCATACATCTGTCCCCAGAAGACCAAATTTTCGCGCGCCGTAAGATCCTCATACAGGGCAATCTCCTGCGGTACCACACCGATCACCTGTTTGACCGCCATCGGGCTTTTCGTGATGGAATGTCCGCCGATGGTCGCGTCGCCGGAAGTGGGCGTATATAATGTGGAAAGCATGGAGATCGTGGTTGTCTTCCCAGCGCCATTCGGTCCGAGCAGGCTGAAGATTTCCCCTTCTTTAATGTCAAACGAAATCCCCTTTACGGCGGTAAAGTCACCGTATTTTTTGACGAGATTGTTGACTTCTAGGATAGATGCCATGGATCGCTCCTGTACTCATTGTTATGAATGTGTATGAATGTTTACGATAATTTGGGCTCCGGGTTTTAGAAGCAGAAGGCAGAGCTTCCTTTGGATACGCCTTTGCCACATGAGCTGGACTTTTAAGATGAGATGGTTTTGATTTCTCCGAGTGTACCTGTTTCCATGGATTTGCACATTGTCCCTTCTGCGTGGACAACAGGGACAGGCGGACATTGTCCATCTGTACAGTGCCTGCGACTGCGCAGAGGAAGAAGTTTGGAATCAGGTTTTCAGAGGCTCTTTACAAGAGCCTGTTGTAATTCTTCAGCACCTCTTTTAATTCAGCATGCGGCAACGCGTCGACCTTTATGCCGTTGTAGCCTGTCATCGATTCAGCTGCGATCATCGAGTTGATAATTGCTTCCTCCGCCACGTATGCAGAGGCATAGAAAAGAGGATCCAGGTAATCGTTGAGGACATAATCTACAGTTCCGAGCGCTGTTCCAGAAAAGCCTGTCGGTGCTGTTGAGAACGCCAGGAAAATATCCCCACTGCCGTTGCCGCCCAGGGAGCCCGTCCGTGCCATGCCCAGAGAGGCGCGTTTCGCCAGGCGTTTGAGCTGGTGGGGCAGGAGGGGTGCATCGGTGGCAAGGACAATGATCAGCGAACCGTCATCCTTTTGGAAAAGATTCTCTCCATTTGTGAACGGCGCATTCTCCCTGAGATGCTGACCCACTGGCGCGCCTGCCACGGTAAGCTGATACCGCCGACCAAAGTTCGATTGCACCAGTGCTCCCACAGTCCAGCCTCCGAGCTTTTCGGGAAGTTTTCGCGAGGAGGTCCCGGTGCCGCCTTTGAACTCATAACATAACATGCCTGTGCCACCACCCACATTGCCTTCCTCGATCGTCCCATCCCTGGCACTCTCGAGCGCCTGCCAGACGTGCTCTGCCCTGACGTGGAATCCGTTCATGTCGTTGAGCCAGCCATCGGCGGTTTCCGTCACCACCGGGCAGGACCAGCGCTGGTAAATAGCGTTGTTCTTCGCCTGCCAGTCGATGATCGTGTCGCGCACGATGCCCACGGAGTGTGTGTTGGTGATCCCGATCGGCCCTTCCAGGAAGCCACCCTCGTCGATCCATGCCGTGCCGGTCATCTCGCCGTTGCCGTTGAACGGGAACCACGCCCCGAACACCGGGTCGTGATTC
>JAICQC010000609.1 GCA_025938055.1 Anaerolineales bacterium
AAAAAATTCACCGTGTGCTCTGCCTATCTCCTCCCATTGGGAAATGTCAGTTGTGAAAATCCGCGTCCTCACGATATCTGTCAGTGCCGCGCCAGCAGACGTTAACGCTTTTTCGATCTTAGCGATGATATACCTGGTCTGCTCGTAAGGATCATCCGGACCGACAAGATTTCCCGCTTCATCGAGTGCGGTTGTCCCTGCCACTTCGATCAGATTGCCGATTTTCACTGCCCGTGAATAGCCAATAATCTCTTCCCACTTTACGCCCGATGCGATGTTGAGTCGTGTGCTCATATTTTCTCCTGTACCTGATTTTTTCGTGCTGTATTATTGCTAAACTAGGCTCGCCATTCATAATAATACCGCTGCCATTTGGTGCGGAGATTCTCTTTACCCTGATTAAAATTTCTCAGCCTTTGCCACAATTCTGAAATCGGCGGGACGTCATATTGAGCCCGGTCTTGATCCGTTGTACGGAAGTCCAGACCTGGCAAATACCATTGTCTTTTTTTGTCCCAACGGAGTTGCGTACCGAATTGCTGCGGTTGACCAACTGCAAGCAGATACCGGTCACGAGATGCTGCATACAACCAGCGGGCTGGCTGGTATCCGAGAGCCATGGAGCGTTCTGCAAGGTCATTTGCCAGCTTGAAATGATCAGCACAGGTTCCATGTTGGTAAATCATGGCAGCGTGTTACAAATCTGCAGCCAGAGCAATTGTGCCCTCTCGTAAGAATTGCAATACCTCAATGCGGTGGTGACGCGCTTCATCATCGGCTCTTTTTATGAAATCTTCCCCCATTTCTCTTAAGACACGTTCCGGGTCCGCCCAATCCACCGGCTCTGAGGCGAACCGTTGGTCTTCGTCGAAGAGCGATTTCAGACGTTCTGAAACCTTTGCGTCCGGCTGTCCGTCAAAGCGAACGCCCTCGATAACAGGATCACACGGCAAGCTTACTTGATGTTGAGTCTTCGACATCGCGATAGGAGGCTGGCTGTTCACTCCAAACTTTTGAACATACTTTTAACCGTTTGAATCTGACTCTGCTAGCCAGTCGAGCAATCCAATTTATCTTTCGCGCCCTACGTATGTTGAATGAACGTCTTGAAGGTGGGACCTGGCGGCGAAGGGATACGGGCGCGTTCATCCGATGTTGTCGCGTGCCGGCGCATCAACTCCAGCCTGAGGCTTTCCTCACCCATGCGCATGGCCCATTGGTGGTTGGCACCAAAGATTGGCTTAAGCAGGAACGAGAAATATTTGAGCAAAGGCTTGTCCGCGCGGATATTCCAGTCGTAGGTGATATCCACCCACTCGCCATCCTGCTCAAACGTCCAGACACCGCGCCCGACGAAGTCTCCCCAGGCTTCCAGCGCAAACCCATAGGGATATCGAGACTCGGTCACCCGGAAAGACCAGCGCAAGGTATAGGGCAGCCAGCCCTTGGTATACAAGTGAATGACCTTGCCAATTCCATTCTCACCACCTGGCTCCCCTTCCTGAACGTCAAGATAAACGGAGGGCCACCAGCGGACCAGATCGGTTGCTTGACTGAGGATATCTGAAACCTCCTGGACGGTTCCTTTGATGCGCCAATGGGT
>JAICQC010000353.1 GCA_025938055.1 Anaerolineales bacterium
CACCTTATATCCAATCGACTCATACAAACCAAAGATCTCCTTTGGATCATCCACAAGGTCAATTTTGTTCACGATGATGACCGGCGGGATTCTTTGTTTTTCGGCGATGACCAGAAAACGATCCAGCATCCGTAAGCGCGGACTCGGATGCGCGCACGCAAAGACGAAAACCGTCTGGTCTGCATTTGCCAGCAACACCTGCTGGTAATCACCCTGCGGCCTTGGGTCCAGCCGAATGATGGCGCGCTCGCGTTCTTCGACCTCCTCGATCACCCCGCTGCCATCCAGTAAGACCGTGACCCGGACTCGGTCGCCAATGGCGGCGATATCGCCCGTAGCCCTGCCCTGCTTCAACTTGCCGCGCAACTGGCAGACCACGAATCCCTGTGGCGTTTCCACAGTAAAGAACCCGGACTGGGCTTTGATGATGAGACCGTGTGAAGATTGCTCGTTTACCAAATGCTCCCTATAGCCACAAACTTCAGAGTCATGATGTTACTCTTCTTCATCTTCGTCTGTTTCCGTGGGAATGCCGCCCAGGGGAGTGGGCGTTTCGGTCACACCGAACGTGGACTCGAACCAGTAGAGGCTTCGTGGTGATCCATAATAATAGGTTTCAACAATACGTCCAAAAACCGGCGCAGCCCAATCAGAACCTTCTCCCTGATTCTCAAGAACAACTGCAATGGCGATATCGGGCACGCCTGAGGATTCACTTGCCATCGTATATCCCGCAAACCAGGCGTGCGGCTCGCCGCTGCCTGATTCGGCGGTGCCTGTCTTGCCCGCGACCGGGATGCCTAAACCACGCAGCCGGAAATTGGCGGTGCCACGCTCGTTTGCCACCACATCGATCATCGACTGTTGGATGATTTCCATGCGGAACGGCTGGATCGGCAGCGTGCCCATCGGTTCCGGCGTGAAGGATAGGATCGGGTCGCCTCCCTCCACCGGCTCGATCCGCTCGACCAGCTGCGGCCGGTACAACGTGCCGCCGTTCCCCAGCGCGGCCATGAAGCGCGCCACCTGCAGCGGCGTGACCTGTACCTCGCCCTGACCAATCGCCTGATTCACCACGTCAATTTCGGTGGGTGGGTCCACGATGCGCCCGGACTCTTCCGCGATCTGCTCGATGCCAGTGGCGCTGCCCAGACCAAAGGCGCGCGCCATGTTGGCAATATCGTTCGGGCGGCCATTCTGGAACAGGGTATATCCAATCTCCCAGAAGAATGGGTTGCAGGATCGCATCAAGCCCTCAGGTAGTGTTAATTGTCCGGAAGGGACGCTGTCCGAAGTGTCGCAATCCTGTCCTCTTGCCTGTCTATCCTGACAGTGCTGGTACGTCCAGTCGTAACGAATTTGATCCGACAGCCTCGTCCATGTATACTGGCAATCCAGGGTGCTTTCAGGAACAAACAATCCGCTTTCCATGCCGGCTGCCATGGTGATGATCTTGAATACCGAGCCGAGCGGATACTGCCCCTGCGCGGCACGGTTGAGCAGCGACCCGGGGATAAGATTCGCAAGCTCCGCACCCTGATTGGGGTTATTCGGCTGGAAGGCATTCGAATCAAAGTCAGGCGAGGATGCCATGGCAAGCACCTTTCCTGTATCGACTTCGATAACGACCGCCGCACCGGTGAAGCCTTTGATGGCTTGCTCCGTGTAATATTGCAAATTGCGGTCTAGCGTTAAGTAAACAGAATTAGCAGGCTGGGGCTCACTCTCCCCAACCTTGGTGACGATCTCTCCTGTAGCAGGATTGACCACATACAGGGTGCCGCCATGCTGACCGGAGAGATACTGCTCTGCCCATAACTCGATCCCTGCACGCCCGACAAGCTCGTCACCTGCATACCCGAGGCGGCGATATTCTTCTATTTCCTCGGCGGGAATCAACTGGGTGTAACCCACTACATTGGAAGCAACACCCTGTTCAAAGTAGTAACGAGAGTTGTATTCCGTCCATTGCAATCCGCTGGGAGCGATATCACGAATCCGCTGAGATTCCTGTTCGGATGCCTGGCAGAGTGGAATGGCGACGAAGTCAGGCGTATTGGCGATCTCTGCTGCCAGCGCTTCCATGCTGTTACCGCACAGATTCCACACCTCAGAAACCAGCGTTCCGAGACTGTTATCGGTGACATTGCCTGGAATGATCTGGAAGGCGTAGGCATTCGTCTGGGCGGCAAGTACGTCTCCATCGCTGTCATAGATGTTGCCGCGCGAAGGCACACTGTAATCCATACTCAGGACGTTGCCGCCCGCCAGTTCGGGCAGAATCAAACCATCCTCCCAGTTCAGTTTCCATTCGTTGTTCTCGAGCGTGAAGCGCGCCACCATGTCGCGCTGGAGATCCCCGACCAGCGCGGTGTGATAGGTAACGCGGAAAGCAATCTCTGCGGAGTAGGGGTTGACCAGCGAGGAAAGCACTTCGTAATCAAAGGAACCAGCGCTCATGATGTTCAGGGCATCACGATTGCGCACGGCAAAATCCTCCAGCGTGATCGCATCCTGGCTAACCTTGCTGAGCAGCGAATACATCGTGTTGTAATCGTCCGCCTTGAACGCGTCGAGGTATGCCATCAGCTTGACATCCGGCTGTTCCGCAGAAATGACGGTCACAATGGGCGGCGGCAGAGGGGTATCCGTGGGAAAGATAGCTCCACCAATTCCACCGGAACCACATGCGCCAAGAAAAGCCGGGATGAGGAGGATGTTTATCCAACGAAGAAATTTCATGCTTTGCCTTTCAAGATATGCATCGCGCAGAGTGCTACGCAATCGAAGCGAATTTGGAGGTAATTGTCCTTCGACTGCGTTCGCCTGTCGGCTCGCTCCGCTCAGGACGGGATTACATTTCACCACTCAAGATCGCGTTCGAAACCGGGCATTTGTCATGTTCCAAAAAAGCTTCACAACCCTGAAAAAAATCTGTGTTTGGCTGGATGTCCATTTTCCTCATCAGTCGGATGACATGGCACACCGGCAGCCCCATCACGCTGGCGAAACATCCATCCATGCCACGGTGCTTTTCCGACGGCAGGGCGACCGGCTGGAACTGCGGGTGCTGGATGGCGTACGCGCCCGCCTTGTCAAGAGGGTCCCCGGTCTGCACGTACGCATTGATCTCTTCATCTGAGTACTCGCGCATCGGCACATCAGTCACACAGAGGTCCGTGAGAAGGAGCCCATCACTGCGCCGCAGCAGTGCAACCCCGGTGTAGACCTGATGCGTGTGCCCGCGCAAACGCTTGAGAATTGTGGTCGCTTCAGCATTGTTTTGCGGTTTGCCGAGGATATCCGTTCCGTCTACGACGGTGGTATCTGCCGCCAGGACGATCTGATCGTCATCTGCCACCGCTGCCCGGGCTTTTGTTTCGGCAAGTCTTAAGACGTACTCGGCGGGCAATTCGTTCGGTCTCTCGCTTTCATCTATATCCGCGGCGGAGACGGTGAAACTCCAACCGGTGAGCCCCAGCAATTGACGCCGGCGCGGCGAGTTGGATGCCAATATCAGCAGGGTTTTTTCGGTCACGGGAAAGGATTCTAACACAACCCCATCCCAGCCTTACCACTCCGCTGCGCTCCGGGTACGCTGCGCAGTCCGCCATTTCAAAGAGCCGAAATAGGGGAAGGAGCGCATGGTACAATGCGGGAAAATTGTCTGGTCATGGAGGTTGGCGTGGATCAACTGAAGGAACGGATTTTGCAGGACGGGAAAAATTTGGGAGGCGGGATATTGAAAGTGGATAGTTTCGTCAATCATCAAGTGGACCCTCTTTTAATGGATGCCTGCGGCAGGGAGTTTGCACAGCGCTTCGCTTCGGTCGGCGCGACCAAGGTGCTGACCGCCGAAATCTCAGGCATTGCCCCCGCCCTGACGACTGCCATCCATCTCGGTCTGCCGGTCGTGTATGCGCGCAAGCACAAGCCGATCACCATGCCAGACCAGGTCTATCTGACGCTCGCTCCTTCCCACACCAAGGGACGCATGGTGGAGCTGATCGTCTCGCCGGAATATCTGGCAAACGGCGAAAGAGTATTGATCATCGACGACTTCCTCGCCAGCGGGCAGACCATCCTGGGCTTGGCGCGGCTTGCCGAAGCCTCAGGATCGAAGGTCGTCGGCATCGGCGCGTTGATCGAGAAGAGCTTCGAGGGCGGACGCGCGGTATTGAAACCATTGGGCGTGCCCATCGAGTCGCTGGCATGCATTACGTCCATGGATGATGAACAAATTGTGTTTGGGGAACCTCAGTAAAAACAGTAATTAGTAATTGGTACTTGTGTGATACGAAAATTACTTTGGTTCTTTGCTCCCCTGGTCGGCTGGATATTTGCACACATGAGTTTTGCCATCCCTGTAAAACGACTTCGCGAGACAGAAACGTTAATGGCGTTTTATCATCCGAAACCATCCTATCCATTCCATGTGCTGCTCGTGCCAAAGAAGGTAGTCGTTTCCTTGAACGATTTGGACCCGGCAGATACAACCTTCCTCACCGACCTATATTCCACCGTTCAAAACCTTGTACATGAATTTCAGCTTCCCGCCTATCGTCTGATCGTCAACGGCGGGGAGTTCCAGGATTTTCCGCAGTTACATTTTCATTTGATCTCTGATGTTGAAAGTTCAAGGTTTAAGGTTTAATGTTGGCTTGCGACCTTTGACTTTCAACCTTCGACCTTAAACCCTCAACGCCGTTGCAGTCGGTTCATCCAAACAGCGACTTCTGCCCCGGCGGCAGTGTCCATGCTGTGCTGCCGCAGACCGGGCAGGCCTCGCGGTGTGCCGGGTAGCGGGCGCCGCAATCGCGGCAGGTGCGGCTGTTGACGACGACCGCGAGCTTGCAGGGCTGCGGCCCGCCCTCGCTTGTGCACAGGCGCACGATTTCGAGCACCTCGGCGGCTGTCAGGGCCTCGGCGGCGATCTGCGCGTCGCGGCCGAGCAGGCTGTGCAGGGGGCTTTCGGCCTCGAGCCTGCGGGCAAGCGGCAAGGCTGCATCCAGCATCGCTCCGGGGCGGTAGGCCTGGTCGCCTGCGAGGCGCAGGCGCATGGGCGATTCA
>JAICQC010000388.1 GCA_025938055.1 Anaerolineales bacterium
CCGGCTCCGGCACGGACTCTTCCCACAAAAACCTATTGGAGGGGTTGGAACAGGCGGGAGTTCAACCCTCCGATCTGACTCACATCCTGCTGACTCATGCGCACATCGATCATTACGGCGGGCTCTCCAAACTCCATACGCTCACAAATGCGAAGATCGGATGCCATGAACTGGATCTGCAAACCATCGCACACCATGACGCCCGGCTGGCGCTGATAGGCCGGCGCCTCGCGTCGTTCCTGGCAGATACCGGCCTCGCGGAAGAAACGCGCGACCAGCTTCTCAGTATCTACCGTTTTACCAAAGCCATTTACCAGTCCGTCCCTGTGGATGTTACCTACGAAGCCACGGACATGCGCCTGGGTCCGTTTGAGTTCATCCACCTGCCCGGGCACTGTCCCGGTCACGTGGCGATCCGCCTGGACGACGTGGTCTTCTGCGGTGACATGGTCGTGGAGGGAGTCACGCCGCATCTCTCACCTGAATCGATCAATCCTTACAGCGGGCTCGACCATTATCTTGCATCGCTTGCACGGTTCCGCCATTGGGCGATGGATGCCCGCCTTGTCCTCAACGGTCATAATGATGTGATTACAGATTTGCCTGTGCAGATCGAAGCCACGAAACAAAACATCCTGCGCCGGATGAGCAAGGCGATCGAAGCCCTGCGCGAGCCGCTTACGATCGAAGAGATTTGCAAGGCTGTTTATGGCGAGATGGGTGGGTATAACCAGTTGCTGGTGATCGAAAAGACCGGCGCCTATGTGGAATATTTTTACGAACACGGCATGATCGAGATCACCAATCCCGACGAAATGGAGCAGGGAAAGGCTCCCCGGTATCGTCGTATGCATGATGTTTCTGAATCTGAGATATTGCCGAAGGAGAGGGATTATGTATTCGTTTGAACCGACAGAAGAGCAGCAAATGCTTGTCGAAGCGGTGGGGAAATATGCAGTCAATGATTTGCGTGCCGCGGCGCATGATGCCGAGGAGGGCGGGGAGCTCGCGCAGAAGCTCGTCAGCAAAGGCTGGGAGATTGGTTTGTTACAAGCATCTATCCCCGAAATATATGGCGGCTTTGGCGAAAGAAGCGCGGTCACGGGTGTGCTTGCCCTGGAGCAGATGGCGTTCGGCGACCTCACAGGAACGCTGGCTGTCCTGACTCCATCGCTTTTTGCAACGCCCATTTTGCTGACGGGGAGTGAGGAGCAAAAGAAAACGTATCTGCCAAAGGTGATCGAGGGGGATTGGACTCCCTACACTGCCACGCTGATCGAGTATGCGTTCGATTTTGATCCCAATGCGCTCAAGACGACCGCGACGCTCGGCGGCGAGGAATACGTTCTCAACGGCGAAAAGGCATTTGTCCCGTTTGCCGGGGATGCAGAATCCATTCTCGTGTATGCAAATCTCGAGGGCAAGACTCAGGGCTTTATTGTCCCGCGCGACTCGGCAGGACTCAGCGTTGGCGAGGAACGCGAAAAGTTGATGAGCCTGAACGCTCTGCCGCTGTATCGCCTCCGGTTGGAGAATGTGCGGATCCCTGTCGCCAATCGGCTGGGTGGTATGGATGGCCACGAGTTTGAACCCATCCTCACCTCCATGCGGCTCGCCACGGCTGCCGCAGCTGTCGGTGTAGCGAACGCCGCCTTCGAGTACGGGCGTGACTATGCCAAAGAACGCGAAGCCTTCGGCGTCAAAATCGCACAGAAGCAAGCTATCGCCTTCATGCTCGCCGAAATGCGGACCGAGATCGAGGCGATCCGCCTGCTCACCTGGGAGGCTGCCTGGAAGATGGATACCGGACGGGAGGACGCCTGGACCGAAGCCTACCTGGCAGCGACTGGCGCGGCAGACATGGCAATGATGGTCACCGACCGCGCTGTGCAGATCCTCGGTGGGCATGGCTATATCCGCGAGCACCCGGTCGAGATGTGGATGCGGAACGGCCGCGGCTTCGCGACGTTTACGGGATTAGCAATCGTCTAGTCTTTCCTCTTTCATTTTTCGGAGTCTCAAAGAAAGAAGGAAGAGGAAAGATGGTTGAGTTAGGAGCAACAAATGCCAATCGAATTCGAACCCCCCAAACCGATCACCCGGATGCAGACCATGCTGAAGACCGTCGCGGAAGAGATGATGCGTCCGCGTTCACGTTATTTCGACGAGCATGAACATGAGATTCCCTGGGAGTACATTGAGTTCATGCATATGGCGATGAAAGCCGCCGGAGGCAGTAGTCTCGCACCGACCGAAAACGGCAGGAAAGGTGAAGGGCAGGAAAAACGTCCGTCCATCGGCTACCAGATGATCGCGGCGCAGATCGAAGCCCTGTGCTGGGGCGATGTTGGCATGTATCACTGTTTGCCGGGCGGCGGTCTGGGCGCCGCGGCGGTCTTCGCCGCCGGGACTTCGGGGCAAAAAGCCAAGTTCCTGGCGCGCTTCAATGAGGAAAAACCAACCTTCGCTGCTATGTGTATCACCGAAGCCGGGGCAGGTTCTGACAACTCTGCCATCCGCACGCGCGCTGTACTGGATGAAAAGACCAATGAGTGGGTTCT
The DNA here is from genome assembly GCA_025938055.1 of Anaerolineales bacterium. The sequence continues at coordinate 2,562 of JAICQC010000388.1, forward strand.
GAACGGCGAAAAGATCTTTGTTACGGGCGGAGATAAATCATTCACAGAATATGAAAAGCTGGGCAAGGGCTTTATCGTCGTCTGGGCGACGATCGACCCCTCTGCCGGTCGTAAAGGCATGCGCGCCTTTGTCGTGGAGGGTGGGACTCAGGGGGTAAAGATCACCAAGCTGGAACACAAGATGGGTATCCGGGTGAGTGACACCGCCGCGATCTCGCTCGTGGATGCGCGCGTCCCATTCGATCACATTTTGGGAAGCGCCACCGTCGAAAAAGACACGACAGGTTTCAAGGGCGCGATGGCAACCTTCGACGCCACGCGGCCTCTTGTTGCGGCATCAGGCCTCGGCGTGGCGAGAGCTGCCCTCGAGTTTCTGAAGGAGAAGCTCGCCGAGAACGGCGTTCAGATCCGCTACGGACTGCCGCGCCAGAAACTGACGAACATCGAGCGCGAAGTCATCGACATGGACATTATGCTCAAGTCTGCCTGGCTGATGGTGGTCAAGGCGGTCTGGATGGCGGACAACAAAAAAGGTAATGTCCTTGAGGCGTCGATGAGCAAGGTCAAGGCGGGTGACGTATGTACAAAGATCACGCAGAAGGTTGTCGAGATTCTGGGTCCGCTCGGGTACAGCCGCGAATTCCTGGCAGAGAAGTGGTTTCGTGATGCCAAGATCACTGATATCTATGAGGGCACCGGGCAAATCAATCGCCTGGTCGTGGCGCGGCAGATCCTGGGATATTCGGGGAAAGAATTGAGATAGGTAAATTGGTACATTGGGAATTGTCAGACCAGGTTCCAATATACCAATTTCCGAGGAGCATTTATGAAATATCATATCCACAAAGCGGTCGTAATCGGTTCCGGGACGATGGGCGCGGCAATTGCAGCGCACCTGGCAAATGCAGGCATCCCCGTGACCCTGCTCGATATCGTCCCCAAAGACGCGCCTGCAGGCGACAAAAAAGCGCAGAATAAGATCGTCAACGAAGGCTGGGAACGCTGTCTGAAAGCCAAGCCTGCCAATCTGATGTCGGCTGATCTAAAGACCTTTGTGAAACTTGGCAATCTCGAAGATGATTTTGGCGCGGTCGCAAAGGCGGACTGGATCTGCGAAGCCATCGTTGAGAACCTTAAGATTAAACAGGAGCTCATGGCGTGGATCGATGAGGCGCGCAAGCCAACCGCGATCGTATCAACGAATACATCGGGTATTCCCATCAAGGATATCGCCGAAGGTCGCTCGCAAGGGTTCAAGCAGCACTTCCTCGGTACCCATTTTTTTAACCCACCGCGCTATCTCAAACTGCTCGAAGTCATCCCTACGACAGAGACCAATCCAGCGGTGGTTGAGTTCTTCTCCTGGTTCGGCGAATATCGCCTGGGCAAAGGTGTTGTGATATGCAAGGACACGCCGAACTTCATCGGTAACCGCGTCGCATTTGGCACCGGCGCGTTCGCCATGGACTTCATCCTGAAGAACGACTATACCGTCGATGAAGTGGATGCGCTCACCGGTCCGCTGATCGGGCGCCCGAAGACCGCCACGTTTCGTTTGATGGATCTGGTTGGGCTGGACGTCTGGGATCACGTCGGTCGGAATCTCGCCCCGCTGATTCCCCATGACAAACTCGGACAGGAATATCTCAAATCTGAAGCGCCGAATAAGTTGATTGGCACGTTGCTAGAGCGCAAATGGTTTGGCAATAAGACTAAGGTTGGTTTCTATAAGGAAGTCCGTAACGCTGAAGGTAAAAAGGAGTTCTGGTCGCTGGACTTGAACACACTCGAACATACCGCGCCAACCAAGCCGCGCTTTGACTCGGTCAAGGCGGCGAAAGATGTAGAAGGGCTGGGTAACAGGTTGAAGGTGCTGTTGGAGGCAGACGATAAGGCTGCCAGGCTCGTCAGGGCGCTCACTTATCAGGGTTTTCAGTA
>JAICQC010000426.1 GCA_025938055.1 Anaerolineales bacterium
CGCGATACGGTTTCGAGCATGACGCCGCTGGCGATCCGCGCGGGTGTGGATCTCGGCTACTCCGACGACGGCAAGCAAGCTGACGTCAAGGGCGATGCCGACGCGATCAGCCATGCGCTGAAGAACCTCGTCGAGAACGCGCTGAAGTTCACGTGTGAGACCGATTCGGTGGAGATCCGCGTTGCGGAGGACGGACGCGCGATCCTGATCGAGGTGGCTGATTCGGGCGTGGGCGTTCCCGCGGAGGATCTTTCCAAGATCTTCGAAGAGCTATATCGCGGTTCGAACGCGCGCAGCACAGAGGGCAGCGGGCTGGGGCTGGCACTGGTGCATCGCATCATTGCCCTGCATGGCGGACAGATCAACGTCCGTAGCAGCCAGGAGGAGCCGCGCGGCACGGTGTTTACGATCCGTCTGCCAGTGACCAAGAAGGGGTCTATTTTGCGTCCATCCAATTAGCGCATGGATAAGAAAAATTGGCTCATTCCCGCTCTCATCTTCCTGCCTTTATTATTTGGCGCGCTCGCTTCCTTTCTCGCGCAGTGGATCTGGAACCCGGTCCCGCTGCTGGTCTTTCGGATCGATGTGGGGATGGTTGCCTTTGTTTCCGGAGTTTTCATCACGCTTCTTTTGGGCGTGGCATATCTGGGTGGATGGCTTAAAGAGCGAAGCGCGCGTCGTGTGATCGAACGCTCCCTGCAGGAAGCAGAACAGGGCCGCCAGCGGTTTATCCGCCGGCTCGACCATGAGATCAAGAACCCGCTCACAGGGCTGCGCGCCGCGCTGGTCAACTTGCAGGAGACGCGTAATATGGAGGAACGCCAGCGTGCTGCTGAAAATGCGAATCGGGCAGTGGAGCGGCTGACACGCCTGCTTAACGACCTGCGAAAATTATCTGACCTGGAAGAACGTTCCATTGAACGGATGCAGGTGGACATCCCGGAACTGCTGGACGAGGTCGTCGAGGCAGTACGGACGATTCCCGCCTATCAGGGTCGCAATGTGAACCTGCTCATCACAAAAGTTCCGTCTCCGCTGCCGCGCGTCACTGGCGACCGTGATCTGCTGAGTCTTGCGATGTATAACCTTGTGGAAAACGCCCTCAAGTTCACATCCGCGAGCGACTCGATCGAAGTCCGCGCTATGGAGGATGGGAGAGCCGTCGTCGTGGAAGTAGCCGATTCGGGCGCGGGAATCGCACCCGATGACCTTACCAAGATTTTTGAGGAGCTCTACCGGGGAGCAAATGCCCGTAGCACAGAGGGCAGCGGACTGGGGTTGGCGCTCGTCAACCGTATTATTTCCCTGCACGGCGGGCAGATCGACGTGCGCAGCCGTCAGAACGGTCCGCGTGGCACGGTTTTTACGGTGCGGCTGCCGGAGGCAAAAGGCTAGGCGCGTTACAAAACTGTGACATCTCTGGAACAGGCTTGTAACAGCGGGGGAGTATAGTATATGTATGAAAGGTTTGCAGAACGCTCCCGTCCCTGAAAAGACGCTTATCCGAGCGGCACAGCGCGGTGATCTGGAGGCATTCAACCAGCTCGTCCTGCGCTATCAGAACCTGCTCTTCGGGATTGCCCTGCGCCTGTTGAACAATGAAGCTATGGCAGCAGATGCGGTGCAGGAAGGGCTGATCTCGGCATTTCGCAGGTTCCACACCTTTCGCGGCGATTCTCTGCGGAGCTGGCTGGCGCGGGTAGTGGTCAATGCCTGCTACGATGAGTTGCGCAAGAAACGCCGCCAGCATTCCGTGCCGCTTGAGCAGGTCAATGCGGATGGGGATGAGATCGAGACCAGTTACTGGCTCGTCGATCCTGAAGCGGACCCGGAAACCAAGTATGAATCCTCCGAGTTGGAAGCCGCCATCCAGACAAGTCTGAACAAATTGCCAGAAATCTACCGCCTGATGCTGGTGCTGGTGGATATCGAGGGGTTATCCTATGAAGAGGCAGCTGCAGCTGCGCACGTCCCGGTGGGGACGGTAAAGAGCCGCCTAGCGCGGGCGCGTTTGCAGATGCAGCGATCCTTACAGGCATCTGGGGAATTGTTGCCCGCAACCTATCGCATTGAACTGCCTCTCTCCGTCTGATCTAAAATCCACTTTCAAGGAAAAAAGAGCCAAAGGCAAAAGCTTTGGCTCTTTTGCTTGATGAGAGTATCTAATATCAAAATGATCATGTCATTCTACCGAAGGACACCGGTACGGTGTGAACGACCCGCTTTGCGGGGAGTGAAGAATCCCCGATAGTTTGAGCCAAAAGGCTCAAACTATCGGGAGGCTCCTCGCGGAGTTTATCCTGAGCGAGTAAGAGATCCTTCGCTCCGCTCAGAATGACAAGCGAAGGGCTCAGAGCGACATGTTGTGTGATATCTCCTCGAGATTAGGTACTCCCTGCTTGATAGCCTAGACTTAAACTTGTCATATAATAATAGTACGTCGATTTCTATTTTGAGGAGACTTATCTTATGGGCATGAATAAAGCGCCAAAGGATGTGTGGGAAAGCGGAGATTCATATGAGCCTTATGTCGGCCGTTGGAGTCGACTCGTTGCCCGGGAATTTGTTCGATGGTTGGCTCTACGAGAAGGATATCAGTGGTTGGATGTGGGGGCTGGCACTGGCGCGCTCACCCAAACCATTCTCGACACATCAAACCCTCAAAAAGTAAAAGGGGTTGACCGTTCCGAAGACTACGTTGAATTCGCGCGGAAGAAAGTAAATGATCCACGCGCGGAATTTGAAGTGGGAAATGCGCAGACCCTTCCGATTCATTCAGAAACGTTTGATGCCGCGGTCTCTGGCCTGGTGTTGAACTTTGTTCCTCAACCCGATCAAATGATTGCCGAAATGGCGCGTGTGGTGCGTAACGGCGGCGTTGTCGCTTTGTATGTTTGGGACTACGCGGGGAGGATGCAGATGCTGCGTCACTTCTGGAATGCCGCGGCAGCTCTGGATCCGGCTGCCCGTGATCTTGATGAAGGGTGGCGGTTTTCGATTTGCAACCCCAATTCTCTAAACTATTTATTTACACATGCTGATCTTTCTCCAGTAGAAATTCATCCTATTGATATTTCGGCCGACTTCAAAAACTTTGATGATTACTGGTCTCCATTTCTAGGTGGTCAGGGTCCTGCACCGGGGTATATCATGTCCTTGGATGAAAGGCGGCGCACTCAATTGCGCGACAGGATCTACAATAGCTTGCCGTTTGCACTGGATGGAAGCATTCCGCTTGTCTTGAGGGCATGGGCGGTCAAAGGTGTTAAGTGAAGGCAATTTCTGAAATCAGCCTTGCGAAGGTTTATCCTGAAGAAAATAAAACTCAAAAGAGTCAGCCTTCGCAAGGCTTGCGTAACACAAGGAGAATTCCATGAAGCGTTGGCACGGTTCCTGTATCGGTGCAATCCTTGTTTTATTGATCGGTGGAGGCTCGTTGATTTTCCTGGTCCCGTTTGGCGGTGCGATGATCGCCGCGGTGCCACCCGTGTTTGACAGGCTCACGGCGTATGTACTCTGCCCGGACGCGACCGATTACTCTTACAATGACTTTGGGTTCGGCACACCGACGACCTCCAGCCCCAGCGGGGGTACTGGTCATTTCACGGAGCTGACCTGCACGTATGCGGATGGCTCGCAGAAAGTTTTCGGGAACGAAGAAGTGGCATTGAAAGGGCTCGCCGCTTCCTTCACCGCGGCGGGAGTCTGCGGTGGGCTCGCTGTTCTGCTCTTGATGTTCGTTGCTGCAATTGTCGGGGCGAGATTGGTCAAACCGAAAGAAACGCTTGGTTGACAAATGATGCACGTAAAACCTGAGCAGGTGGGCGCATCCTGACTTAATAGGAAGAAATGAAACTACTCAAACGAGTTTTGTTCAGCCTTCTGATTTTGCTTGTTGGACTTATTGTCCTGCTGGCTGGCTCGGTCGTGGTGGATTACGTCATTGGTGCGGACAGACTGGAAAACATTGCTACCGTTACGATCCCTGGCATCGCTGACGGACCGGATGTCCGCGCCTATGTGGCAATGCCGCAAGGGAATGGACCTTTCCCGACCGTCATCATGATCCATGAGTTCTGGGGATTGAACGAGTCCATCGTCA
>JAICQC010000122.1 GCA_025938055.1 Anaerolineales bacterium
CCCTCGCCGTTTGGCAAGGGCTTGCTGGCTTCTGGAGACGAATCACTGCACCACTGCTTCCGCTGTCGCGTCTTCCTGCTTTTTGAACTGGCTCATATACAGGTCGTAATAGAAACCGCGTTTGATAAGCAGTTCATCGTGTACCCCGCGCTCGATGATCTCACCGCCCTTGAGGACCAGAATCATATCCGCATTGCGAATCGTAGATAAGCGATGCGCAATCACAAACGCGGTGCGTCCTTTCAGCAACTCATCGAACGCTTTCTGAATAAGTCGCTCGGTGCGTGTGTCGACGCTGGAGGTGGCTTCATCCAGGATGAGGATGCGCGGGTCGGCAAGCGCGGCACGCGCGATCGACAGCAGCTGGCGCTGTCCCTGTGAGAGCCCGGAGCCGCGTTCCCCCAGAACCGTCTGATATTTCTCGGGCAGCCGTTCGATGAACGAATCAGCGTTGGCGAGCCGGATGGCAGCCATCACTTCTTCATCGCTGGCGCCCGGTCGCCCGAAACGGACGTTTTCCATTACCGTCGTGCTGAACAGGAATGTGTCCTGGAGCACGATGCCGATCTGCTCACGCAGACTCTTCATGCTGACGTCGCGGACATCGATACCGTCGATGCGGACCGCGCCGCCGGTTACATCGTAGAAGCGGGGAATCAGGTTGATGATCGTGGTCTTGCCTGCGCCGGTGGGTCCGACAATGGCAACCGTCTGCCCGGGCTGGGCGGTGAACGAAACATCTTTCAGCACGGGCACGCCATCCTCATAGGAATGGGTCGCGTTTTCGAACTCGACCAATCCCTCGATCTGCGGCATGTCCTGCGCGCCCTGTTTGTTGTAGACGGCAGGTTTTTCGTCGAGAATAGTGAAGATCCGTTCCGCGCCTGCGATGGCATTCTGGATGTTCGTCCACAGGACCGCGATCTGCTGGATCGGCTGGTTGAAGCGCTGGACGTATCCAAGGAAGGTCACGACCAAACCGAGGGTGACGGTTGTACCAAAGAGAGATTGCCCTCTGAGGAGATACCATCCGCCTACACCGGTGACAATTGCCAGCGCCACGTAGGAGAGAGCCTCCAGGGCCGGCGCCAGCGCCGAGGTGTACGCCACCGCGCGCACATTGGCATCCCGATTGGCGGCGTTGACTTCCTTGAACTGCTCGATGTTCTCGTCGGCGCGGTTGAACGCCTGCACTTCGCGGACCGCAGCGATCGATTCCTGAAGCTCGGCATTGACGTTGCCGATCTCTTCGCGCGAGACCCGAAATGCCTTGCGTGCCTGCTCCGAGAAATACAATGTCGCCAGAAACATCACCGGCGCGACCGCCAGTGACAGCAACGCGAAAGGCAGGTTGGCGGTCACCATATTATAGGCAACCCATACCAGCAGAAGAACTCCGCTGAATACATTGACCAGCGCGAAGGAAAACGCCTGTTCGATGGCGGTTGTATCGTTGGTGATGCGGCTCATCAGATCACCGGCTTCGTGTTCGGAGTAATAACTGAGCGAGAGTCGGTGCAGTTGCTCGAATACCTTCACACGCAGCACACGCAGAACGTGCTGCCCTGTCCATGCCATGGTGAAGAATGTCGCGCCTGTGAGCACCGCACCCAGGAAGAACAAAGCGATCATCACCAGAACAAGACGCAGCAACCCTGCGATACGCTGCTCATTGGTAGCAGCAACGGGGTCAGTCATTTGAAACCCGCCGAGGGTGTAGGCGCTGTGGATGATCCGGCGCGAGAGAGTCAGCGTGGAAGGGTCCTCTGTGGCAAGGTAGCACGTGGAGGCGGCTCGCTGCGCCTCACTCTCCGCGGAGGGCGCGCCGAAGCCGCCGAACGCAGAAGCGCCTGCAGGGACGAGGAAACAATCCGTTGCCTGACCCGTGAGCTCGGGAGTCGTCACCTGCGTCCATGTGGAAACAATGACGAAGAGAACCGCCAGCACAATCATATACCAGTACTGACCAAAATACCTTCCAAGCCGGGCAAGGGTCTCCCCCAGGGCGCGCGGTTTGAGTGTTTCCTGATTGAGAAGCCCGCCGGCACGACCATGCATCATAGAGCACCTTCCTTTGTGAGCCCGGCTTCATATGCCAGAATTTGTGAGTTATAGATTTCCGCGTAGATAGCGCTTTCTTCCATTAGGTCGGCGTGTCTGCCCTGCTCGACGATCTCGCCTTTGTCCAGCACGATAATTTTATCGGCGTTCATGACCGTACTGATGCGTTGCGCAATGACAAAGGAGGTGCGGCCCTGCATCAACGTATCCAGCGCTTTTTGGATCTGCGCCTCTGTGTTCATGTCCACGCTGGACGTGGAGTCATCAAGGATGAGGATGCGCGGGTTGAGGAGCAGCGCGCGGGCAATGGCGACGCGTTGTTTCTGCCCGCCCGACAGGGTTTGCCCGCGCTCGCCGACGTGCGTATTGTAGCCATCCGGGAACGACATGATAAAGTCATGCGCCGCGGCGGCTCTGGCTGCGTTCTGGATCTCTTCCAGCGTGGCATCTGGTTTGCCGAAGGCGATGTTTTCCCGGATGGTGCCGCTGAACAACGTGGTTTCCTGCAACACGATGCCGATCTGCGAACGCAGCGAGTCAAGCGTGACGTCCCGCAGATCGTAGCCATCGATCGTGATGCGTCCTTCGCTCGGGTCGTAAAAGCGCGGCAGCAGGTTGATGATTGTTGTTTTCCCTGAACCCGTTGCCCCGAGCAGGGCAATCGTCTCGCCGGGCTTTGCTTCAAACGAGACATTGTTCAACACCGGTTCGCCACCGCCAAAGTAACGGAAGGTCACGTTCTCGAATTTGACATCACCTTTCACTTCAGGCAGCCGGACCGCATCCAGTTTATCCACGATGTCGGATCTCGCGTCGAGGATCTCGAAGATGCGTTCTGCGGAGGCGCCCGCCTGTCCCATCTGTGTGACGATCATGCCAAACATCATGATGGGGAAGAACAGGTACATCAAATAGATCGAGAATTCCTGCCAGGCGCCAAGGCTAAGCGTGCCAACGATAATTTGCTTGCCCCCCAGATACAGGATCGCGGCTTGCCCAAGATTTGCAACGAGGAAAATAAACGGGAACATAAACGTGAACAAACGCGAGACCGCGATCTGCTGATTCATGGTGTCATCTGCGGCATCTCCGAATTTCGTCTGCTGTTCCTTCTCGCGCGTGAATGCCTTGATCACCTTGATACCCGCCAGGTTCTCCTGCAGCACCGTATTCAAGTGGGACAACTTCTGCTGCACTTTACTGAACATCGGCTGGGCAAGGCTCGCGAAGATCACAAACGTGACGATCGCAACCGGCAGGATGGGCATCGCCGTCCACGCTAGCGCGACGTTTGAGGTAAACAAAATGATGACTGTGCCCACCAGCAGGATCACTGCGCCGACAAGCTGCAACAACCCCTGCCCGATGAAGAGACGTACTTTCTCTACATCGTCGGTGGCACGCACCATCAATTGCCCGGTCTGATTCTTGTCGTGATAGGAGAATGACAGGTTTTGGATCTTCGAGTACAAGTCGTTTCGCAAATCATAGGCGACAGCCTGAGAGTTCTTCTCTGCCCAGAATGCCTGCAGGAAGGCGAAGAACCCGCGCAGGACTGCGAAGATGATGAGGGAGATTAATGCGATGAGCAGTGCTTGAGGCGCGTTCGTTACATCTGATGCCAACTGCACCTTGAGCTGGTCAAGCGTCAAGGAGGCGGGTCTGCCCGTCGCTTCGAGAATCCCTGGCAGCGCCGCGCCGACAAGGTTCGCGGGAATCTGGTCGATACCTTTCAAAATCTGGTCGGCTACATAGCCGCTTGTCACCGCGTCGATGACGTTACGCACCATGCGCGGCACAGCCAGTTGCGAGAGAGTCGCGATGACGAGAAAGATATAGGGCAAGAGAGCCTGGCGCTTATAGTTCGTCAGATATTTGACGGCGCGCCCGATGCCTTTGAACGAGGAACGCTGCCCATGAGCGCGAGGCTTGGAACGGGATAAAGTAGCTTGCATAGATTTCCTTTTAGAATAGATTAATTAAAAAAGAGATTACTAAAGAATATACGCTTTGTTTGTGAACAAAATGTGAAGTACAGTGGGATGTTAAGCCGCCAATTGCATGGATTCTGCTTCCAACTCCCTGGCAGCTTTGGTCATAATTCTCAGCGCTTCCGTGACTTTCGCGCGCTCTTCTGCCGAGAGTTTCCCAGCCAGTGGCTCCACCCAGCGATAGTGTTCCTCAATACCGTGCTGGATTAGCTCTCTGCCTTTCGCTGTGAGGTTCAGCAGCTTTGCGCGGCGGTCACTTGGATCTTCCTCGCGCTGAATGAGTCCTCCTTGCACGAGCTTCTCCACTAACTGGCTGGCGGCTGCTGTGGTGATGTCGAAACGCTCGCCGATATCGCCCACTGCGCAGTTGCCGCGGTGATGTAACTGCATCAAGATTCCGAACTGAGGCATGGAGATTCGTGTTGCCTTGGCAAAATGAGAACGCGCCCGCATCGAATGATGCATGGCAATATCCATGAATTGACGTATGGTTTGGATCAGCTCCGAGGTGGAAGTCATAGTTAAGCTTTCTTTTTAGTTAAGTGTGCTTAACTTTATCCGAATTACGAATTTCCGTCAAGAGGCTTTAGATCTTATGACTCCACGTCAGTCTGTCCTTCATTTATTGCGATTTCCATCCGCTGACGTCTGCGCGCAATCGCGCGCCTTATATCTGGCAGGCGTATTAAAAATAGAAGTACAACCAAGGCTGCATACACAAAAACCCAATCCTTGATATCCCGTTCCAGCCAGAAGTAATGCAGAATGCTCAGCGGCACTGCAAAATATACGAGACGATGTAAGACTTTCCAACGCCTGCCCAGCCGTTTTTGCCAGCCATTGGTAGATGTTAACGCAAGAGGGATGAGCAGCGCGAATGCCAGCAGCCCAACGCTCATGGCGCGGCGCTCGCCAATATCGCGCAGGATCAACGCCCAGTCCAGGTAATTACTAAGCCAGGCGTACGCCAAGAAATGCAGGGCAATGTAACAAAACCCATATACACCCAGCGGGCGGCGGATGGGTTTGAGTTTCGTTTTGCCCGTTAAGATACTGATGGGTGTGATCGTAAAGGAAGCGATGAGGAACCCCAATCCCGCCGCACCAAAGCGGATGACGAGATGGCGGTCCAGCACGATCGGCAGTGTACCGGTGAAATATTCATATGCGGTCAATGCCAGTGGCACGATCGCAATGACATGTACCAGGATATTTCGCCAGGCAGGGGAGCGCGTCATCGAAATTCAGATCCTAAAGGTTTTTCCGATAAATAAGAAGGAAACGAAAGCATGAATACTTTGCTTGAAGCGTACATTCGCTTGCAAAGGAAACCTTCAGGGTCTCCTGCTAAATTAGAAGCTTTGCCCGAAGTCCTCTGCAAAGTCTCGCCAGACGCTGTGGATGTGGGTACCGCGGTTACGCGAGTTATCGTGTTCCAGCAGAAATGTCGGCCCCTGCAGGCGGTAGTAATGCGGATGCTGCGCCTCGAGCGGTCCTGCCCAGGCAAACGTGATGTTTTCGAACCCGGCAGACTGCAATCGCTCCAGGTGAGGGACGGCAACCAGGTCTGGTAATGTATCGAGATATTTGTGGATGATCTCCATGACGAGCGTTTGCTGGTCCGCATTCAGGTTGGATGTGAAAATGCCGATGTTTTCCAATGGAGTGACATAAGCATCGTTTTGCGTGACATGGCGCCCGAGCGTTCTATCCTGAAAAATTCCCACAGCACGCTGGTTATCATCCAGCGATGTGACCAGCTCACGTGCCGCCCATTCTTCTCGTTCCATGGCTTTCAGCCCGGCATTATTGACCGTGGGCCACGCGCCAAGGAAGAACGGCGTGACAGAAAGCCTGCCATTGATCACGTTGAAGCGCCGCGAGAGGTGATGCCCTTCCCAGCGCCAGCCCCAGGGTTCAACTCCCGGCGTGCCGAAAACTGTCACATAGTAAAGCTCGGGATCATTGCCCAGATCGTTCTGCAGGGTAATGATGTCGAGCGATTTCTGCAAACCGTGGGCAGATAGACTGGTCTGCAATAACGCAAAGGCCGCGTCGCGCTGGGCAGTTCCCATTCCACGCAGCGATAATCCGTTGCGCGGGAAGTTGCCCGGCGTCGTCCAGTGCCAGCGAGTCAGTTCGGGATCGTCAAAAGCATAGGAAGTCTTTGTCCGCTGCGAGGCATCCAGCGAATCCAGATAACGCGTCGCCTGGCTGGCCATGTCACTAATCAGCGTGCTGACGGTCGGACCGGCAGTCAGCGTGGTGCCGGGGACCGGTGTGTTTGTTGGCGCGGGTGTAATCGTGGGAAACGGAGAAAGTGTGGGGAGTACAGCCTGGGTCGCGCGCGCAGCGGGGGAACAAGCTGCCAGCCCGCCGAGCACACCAAGCGCGCCCACTTTCAGAGCATCTCTTCGGGAGAGTTTGGTCATGACAATACCTCCAAAATTAAATCACGGAGAACATATCTGTAACAATACAGTATTCGTGCCCCTCAAGCTGCCTGATGTTTTTATATCAACACTACATTAATTCGTTGTGAAAAGAACTTTTTCAGACCACAGAGGCAAGGGGCAAACTTAAATCTGCCGCGGGAAACGAATTGGAGCCGGAGACTCACTGCTCCTGATTTCAAGGGCGTAGTTAACTGCCTGTTCCAGTGTCAGTGCGCGCCCTTCGCTCCAGATCGCCGCGAAGCGCGCCTCGCCCAGCTCTGCGCGCAGAGCGCCGCGCCGGTTTTGATACTCCGCCTGATCCGCGGGATCGATAACCGAGCCAATGGATATGCGTAGCGCCGCCGCGGCACTCAACAGGCGTACTGCCTTTTCAGGGCTGCCCCACTCTCGTGCCACTTCTGCCAGGCGCTCCAGACACCAGGCGCTACCTCCCTTGTCGCCGATTTCCTGCCGAACTTCGAGACTCTCTCTCAATCGTGCCATCGCACTGTCCCAATCTCCCTGACGTATGGCGACCAACCCCAACGTGCCAAGGGAAACGCCCACTCCCCACTTGTTGCCAAGCTGCCTGCGCAGTTCGAGGCTCTCCTCGAGCAAGCGCATCGCGCGCCCATAATCACCCTGCTGTAACGCCGCTTCACCGAGCCCGGAAAGCTCAAAGCCCACACTCCTTGCATCTCCCAGTTCGCGGGAGAGAGCCAGGGCTTCCTCCAGCCGGACGTTTGCCTGCTGATGATCGCCCGACCGCAGGGAGACCCACCCGAGGCTGATCAGCGCGCGGGCGATGCCGTGTTTGTCTTCGAGGTCGCGCCAGATCGCCAGCGCCTCTTCGAGATGCTCTGCCGCAGCAGCGTAATCACCTGCCTCTGTTGCTGCGTTCCCGAGCTTGATGAGCGCCGAGGCGACCCCTTGCTGATCTCCGATCTCGCGGCAAATTTCCAAGCTCTCACCGGCAAGCGCTACAGTCGCCGCATAATCACTTTGCCGGTAGGCGAGTTCAGCCGCCCTGGCAAGCAGCCTGGTACGTGCGGGCGATCGCCCTTGTGCAATCTTTGTCTCCAGGATCGCAGACAACCGCTCGCGCCCTTCGCTAAAATGACCTCGCACTTCCCAGAAGTATCCAAGAGCGGTCGCCAATCGCAAACAGAGTTCTTCCATGCCATCCGCGGTCTTGCTCCACTCGAGCGCCGCGCGCAGGTTGTCGTGTTCCTGCTCCATGCGGTCCATCCAGCCAATTTGCTCCGGCCGTTCCACGCCTGCTTCAGACTGCTCGGCAAGTTCCAGGAAAAAGTCTGCATGGTGATGGCGAATTATTTCCTGTTTCCCGCTGGCTTTCAACTGTTCCAAACCAAATTCGCGCAACAGTTGCAGCATGACGAAACGCGGCTCACCCCGTATTCCTTCCACCTGGCGCAGCAAGCTCTTGTCCAGCAGCGAGCCTAATTCATCCAGGATGGAGTGGGGAGAGTCTGCAGCTACCACCTCGACAGCCTCCACAGTACAACCGCCCACAAAAACAGACATACGCCGGAACAACTTCTGTTCATTTTCCTCGAGAAGGTCATAACTCCATGCGATGGCATTGCGCAACGTCTGCTGGCGCGCCGGCACATCGCGCCCGCCACCTGTCAAAAATTCCAGGCGATGCTCCAGGCGCTCGAGCATGGCACGCGGAGTCAATAATTTGACGCGCGCCGCGGCTAACTCAATGGCCAGCGGCAACCCATCCAGCCGGTGACAGATTTCAGCGACCGCAGGCGCGGTTTCGTTTGTAATATGAAAGTCTGGCTTCACCGCCCGGGCGCGCTGACTGAACAGGTCGACAGACGCATACTGCGAGAGCGACTCAAGCGACGGGCTTTGTGTGAGGTCAGGCACGCTCAAGGGCGGCACCAGATATTCATGCTCGCCGCTGATGCGTAGAGCTTCCCGGCTGGTGACCAGCACCTTTAGCTTGCTGCACGCCGTAAGCAACTCCGAAACGAGCGGTGCCGCAGAGATGACCTGCTCGAAGTTGTCCAGCAACAACAGCAGCGATTTGCTCTGCAAGAACTCCTTGAGTGTATCAATAATGGCGCGCCCTGGCGTTTCATGCAAACCCAGCGTTTGGGCGATGGTCGAGGTGACCAGCCCCTCATCTGTGATGGGTGCCAGCGCAACAAGAAACACCCCATGAAAATCTTTAAGCACCTCAGAGGCAACCTGTAGCGCCAGACGCGTCTTGCCGCTGCCCCCCGGACCCGTCAGCGTCAGAAGCCGCTCAGTAGCAAGCAACTGCCTGACTTCCCGGATCTCCTTCGAGCGACCGATGAAACTGGTCAACTGGATGGGAAGATTGTTCGGGGATGCATCCAGCGATTTGAGCGGAGGAAAATCTGATTGCAGCCCCTGGATGACCAACTGGTACAAACGTTTGGGCTGGCGTAAATCCTTCAGGCGGTGCTCACCGAGATCTCGCAGGGTCACACCATCGGGCAAATCGCCTTCGACCAGATCATGGGTTCTCTGCGAAATGAGCACTTGCCCGCCATGCGCCGCGGCTGCGATGCGCGCCGCGCGGTGTACATCGATGCCCACATAATTCTCCGAAGCGCTGATCTGCGGCTCGCCGGTGTGCAGCCCCATGCGGACGTGGACCTTGACGCCATCCGTCCAGGCATGGGCAGCCAGCGCGCGCTGGGCTTGCACGGCGGCATGAACACCATCCAGGGCGCGCGGGAAGGCGATGAAGAACCCATCGCCCTGGGTGCCAACCACGCTTCCATGGTGCTCCCCGCATACCTGCTGCAAAACCTGCCTGTGCTCCGCCAGCAGCGTGAGAAAGTTATCGCCCAGCTGCTGCAGGAGGCGTGTCGAGCCTTCGATATCGGTAAACAGAAAGGTAACGGTCCCAAGAGGAAGATGAGCCATATGTTTCTCTTACGCATTATAGTATCGTTCGTCTCCCAACCGGGTTGCTGGATGGAATGAGAGACGAATTAGAAAAATCAACGTAGTTAAAGCAGAGAAGCACGCTATACTAACCCCATCCCTGCAAAACAAAAGGAGAAATCATGGATATCGAAATTCTGCATCGTCCATCTTACTCGCTGGCGGTTGCCCGGTTATCGCCGAATGAGCGCATTCGTGCAGAAGCGGGGGCAATGGTCAGCATGAGCAGCGGTCTTAATATTGAGACCAAAGCCGAGGGCGGAATCCTTAAGTCGCTGGGACGCGCGGTCCTGGGCGGCGAATCCTTCTTTCAGAACTTCTTTGTCGCTTCCGCGCAGGGTGGCGAAATCACCCTCGCGCCCGAACTACCCGGCGACATGATGTTGATCGAGCTGAGAAACCAGAAGTTGACGATCCAGGCGGGTTCGTACGTGGCATCTGAAAATGGGGTGGAGTTGACGGCAAAAGTGAGCGTCAAGGCGTTCATGTCCACCGAGGGGATTTCCATGCTGGAAGCCTCGGGCACGGGGAAACTGCTGGTTTCCTCTTATGGCGCGATCTTTGAGCGGACCATTGGCAATGGGGAAAAGTATGTTGTGGATACCTCGCACCTTGTCGCGTTCGACGCGGGCATGGGTGTCACTCCAAAAACGGTTGGTGGATTTAAGTCCACACTGTTCAGCGGTGAAGGGTTGGTTGTGGAATTGACAGGTCCCGGAACGATCTACATGCAAACGCGTTCGCCGAAGGCTCTGATCGATTGGATCATCCCGCAATTGCCGAAACCCGAAATCAAGAGTTCATAGAAAACGTGAGTGAAACAAAGTGGTGGAATTCCTCAACAGCCTTTCCACCTGCCCCAGCGTCGTGTATCAAAGAAATGGCGCAAAGGAGTCAAGCAGGTAGCGAATACGCCGCGGACTGTAATAAGCGGTAAAAGTTATTTTTGGTACAATCGGTGCTATCCCATGATCATTTCAAGTTTTCCATCCGGGGCTTAAGGTGTCCACCACGGTGGTACCAAAGTAGGGAGTGTCAGAGGAACATCATTTAACAAGACAGCGTTAAATAGATGAATGTCACGAATCGCATGACAAAGATTTTCATCAGTTATTCGCGCAGAGATATTGGCTTCGTCCGCACACTCGCCGGGGATCTGGAAAAAGCCGGATACGACGTCTGGTGGGATGTTTCCGATTTACGCGGCGGCGATGACTGGCTGCGGGTGATCCCGGCTGAGATCGAGACAAGTGATCATTTTGTTGTTGTCCTTTCGCCAAACGCGGTCGCATCCGAGTGGGTTAGAAAGGAATATGCCCAGGCGCTATCGTTGCGCAAGAAAATTATTCCGGTGATGCTTGCTAGGACCAGTGTGCCCTTCGCGCTGAACACAATCAACTATGTGGACTTTACCTCCGGGGATTATACAGCCGGTCTCAACAGCCTCCTGACTGCGTTGGGCTATTCCGGTGAGATGCCTGTCACGCGGACGACCCTGCCGTTCATGCTGCG
>JAICQC010000213.1 GCA_025938055.1 Anaerolineales bacterium
AACTACCCCGCCGCAAGCGGACGGGGTATCGGTCCGCTAAAACAGCTTGAGTTGCTGGACGTGTAATTGCATATAGTCTGTTTCTTGACCTTGGTTCTTGACATATTGCCTAATCACATCTTCGGTTGTATGTTGCCCAACGGTGCTAACATAATAGCCATCTGTCCAAAATTCGCCTCCCCACAATTGCTTCTTGACCGCTGGCGCCCGTACAAATATCTCGCGTGCTGTTAGACTTTTGATCATGGTGATAATTTTAGTAGGAGCATAGGTCGGTACGGATTGCACCAGAAAATGGACATGATCTTTATCCGTTCCAATTTCGAGAAACTCAACCTGATAACGAGCCGCAATATCCAAGCATACATCTTTCAAGACCTGGTCAACTTTTTCATCTATCACTGCTCGTCTGTATTTCGCTGGACACACAAAATGATAGATTAAGATGGATACGTTATGACTTTTTCGGATCAAGTGACTCATGTAGTCATCTTATCACGCCGCAGAGCGGCGGGGTATTAGACCCTCGATGGAATAAAGCTCGAACGGCGGAATAACGGCCTTACGATAAACAGTATTTTGCGAACCGATAGGGTCTTGAGATTATAGATTGTGGGTGGGACGCTGGTTAGCGCAGCATTTCCGTCGGGCGCGCTCACCGTCGGTGTGCAAACTACATTATACATCTTATGAGGCAGTCATCCCCGATAAAGAATGATAAGTGTTTAGTCACATAATTCCTGTGAGAATTCGTCCCATAATTCTTGTGAGAGTTACCACAGGTAAGGAGCACTGATGAAGCTGTCGAGCCGACGGTTGCGTTTACGCCAATGAGCGCTCATGAGACTTTGTATTGTGTGTGGATCAGGCTCCTTGCTGTTGTCCAAGCTTGCGGAGCACTTCGGTGCAGCGAGGGAAAAAGAAGAAAGTGGCAAATACTGCCTAGATGAGAGACCAGCAGCCTTTTCATTACCCCACTGCGTCTTGAGCATCCCTGATCTATAACCTAAAAGCCACAATTGCCTTGGCTTCCAAGATAGTTGCTGAAGGCTGTGTTGGGTGGTTTTGCCGATTTGAAATGCAATAATCCCTATTCAATTTCTTAGGTCAATCCTGAATATCTTATAATAAAGGAACAATCTAAATCACTGAGCGCCAAGTAGTTACGCGTCGCGAACTCCATGATTTCCTATGTTTTATAGAAACCGCGATCCCATTGCTTCTCATGTACAACAGCTAGAGAGATTAAGTGTTCAGCTTTACTCTTCTCATCGGGTTTGACTTAGTATCTTTCATTGCAGGCTATATTTTAACGAAATACTAATTCGGATTTCTTTGGGCGAAATGCCACCATAGGCATCTTCTCTGCGAGCTGGCGTGCTGCATCACTACCAGCTTCCAAAGATGTACCGAGAAACAGACCGGTGAGTTCGCGGAATGCTACCGGATGTTCCCCGGCGTAGGTCTCCAGGATAGGAGTGGCTTCCTCCATCGGGATACACTCCGCATCCGCCCGAATCCTCCGCCCGGCTACCTGGATACTGACTGACGGGGTTTTGAGGATATTCTGATACCAGTCCGACGTTTTGCCCCAGCCGGAAACGACAAAGTACGTGTCTGTATTCTTATCGTGCCCAACGACCTCGATGACCGCTTGCCGCAGCTGACCAGTGCGCCGCCCGGTGTGTGTCAACAGCAGGAAACGCTCTCCTAACAGCCAGCCCAGATGCAAACGGTACAACCAGATAGGCAGACGCAATCCCAGCCGCAGCGCCTTGCCAGGTGGAACATCAACAATGGGTTTGCTCATAAATGGACATCCACAATGGTAGAAGTAGAGCGCGAACTAAGAAGTCGTTTCTGATCATCAGACTTTTTACGGCTCCAATGCCGGGTTATGCCAGGTACTATCCTTTGCGATCAAGTCATCTGCCTCTTTCGGTCCCCAACTTCCTCGTTTGTAAGGAAGGGATCGAGGGTGTTCTTTGAGCACCGGATCGACCACCGCCCAGGCTGCTTCCGACGCGTCCTCGCGGGTAAAGAGCGTGCGATCGCCGGACATGGCATCCCCAAGAAGCCTTTCATACGGTGATTGCTCTCCTGGCTCTTCTTCGATCAGAAAGAGCTCTTTTTGGTCGCCGATGAATTTCTTCCCTTTTTGCTTGACCCGCGCCGCCAGCCCAATGGCGGACTGAGGGGAAAGCCGAAAGCGCAGGTAATTTGCCTGTCCAATCGCCGCAGGGGAGTCATCGAAGAGTTTCTGCGGGGGCGGCTTTAATTCCACCAGCACCTCATTTACGGTTTCCGCCATGTATTTGCCCGAGCGCAGGTACCAGGGAACTCCTTCCCAGCGCCATGAGTCGATGAAGAGGCGCAGGGCGCAGAATGTCTCCACATCGGAGTTCTTTGCCACGCCTGGTTCACCCCGATAGCCATCATACTGACCGCGCACCAGATCGTCGGGCGCCACCGGGCGCATGGCGCGGAAGACCTTGACCTTTTCCGTCCGCACGGCGTCAAAGCCCTGGTACGTCGGCGGCTCCATCGCCAGCAGCGCCACGATTTGAAAGAGATGGTTTTCGATGACATCGCGCAGGCAGCCTACCGTTTCATAAAAGGCTCCCCGGGTATTCACCCCGAAATCCTCTGCCAGCGTAATCTGCACGCTGGACACAAAATTGCGATTCCAGATGGGCTCCAGGAACGAATTGGCAAAACGGAAATAGAGGATGTTCATGATCGCCTCCTTGCCAAGGAAGTGATCGATGCGGAAGATGGCGTCCTCCGGGAATACCGAATGCGCAACGTCGTTGAGCTCCCGGGCAGAGGCAAGATCGCGCCCGAACGGTTTTTCGACAATGACACGCGCATCCCTGGCTAAGCCCGCGGCGCCCAACCCCTGGATGACATTATCAAAGAGTGCTGGCGGGATGGCAAGATAGTGAGCCGGGCCCCGGGCATTGCCCAACGCCTTCTTTATGGCTGTAAATGTGCCCTGCTGGTTATAGTCTCCGCTTACATAACTCAGAAGGGAAAGGAGCTGGTCGAAGGCTTTTCGGTCATCGATCCCTCCCTCATGCTGAAGACTATCTTTCACGCGCGCCTGCAATTGCGCCAGATCCCACTTCTCGAGAGCAACGCCGATGACCGGGACCGTTAGAACGCCTCGCTGTACCAGCGCATAGAGCGCCGGGATGATCATTTTGTAAGCGAGATCACCCGTTATCCCGAAGAGCACCAGCGCATCGGAGCGAACTGCCTGCTCGTGATCTCTGGTCATGCCTTCATCCTTTCTTCTCCTCGTGTCCACCAAACTGCTTTCTCATCGCGGAGAGAAGCCGATCAGCGTAGTCGGATTCGCCGCGCGATTCGAAACGCCCGAAGAGCGCCGCGCTGATGACCGGCACCGCCTCATCGATTGCAGCTGCGATTGCCCAACGCCATGTTTTTCGAAGCCATCAGGTGCTTCCCACTATCTTGGCTTCAAACATCGGGCTGGCTCCACCGGCTGATGGCAAATCTGCGAACTCGAACATCAAAGCAGTGGGGCTACTGAACCGCCTCGAAACTGAAAATTTGATCACTCGTTCTCCCGACCGGAATGACCGCCGAAGAGTATTTATTTCGCTGACCGGACATGGACTTTCCGTTCTAGGGAAACTTTCCCATATTCATCGGGAGGAATTACGGCGGCTCACGCCTCAGCTACGCGTGTTACTCAAACAAATCAACAGGCTTTCAAAAGATGCAAATTACCTAAAAATGTAGTGGCGACTTTAGTCGCTTTTTGCCTGAAAAACAACGACTACACCTGCCCTGGCGGGCGGTACCAGGGAAGTCGTTACTACTGTCAGCTTGGAATAGTGTATAGATTGAGTCCCGATAAACATGATTCACTCCTGAAGGTCTTCCCTGTCATACCTCAGAAATGACTGAGATATCTCGGATGCATCCTCCGTGATCACATTTTCCTGAATGAACTGATGAGCGAGGCGGAACTCTTTGAGATCACTGATTTTCTTCCCTTCTAATAGCATTGTTTGCACAGCTGCCGGGTCATCAAAGGGAATTTCGACTTGCGCCTGGGTAACATATAAGAGGTCCAAACAGTTTGCCGCAAGCAGAAGGTCAAGGATGTGCGGTCCGCTTACCATCATGATCACGCCATAGCTCATTTCATTCGCGAGGGTAGCAATCATACGGCCTCCATCCACACCGGTCTCGCCGCTTCCTACTACGAAAGTATCCAGACTGGATAGTGCCCTCGCTTTGTCAGAGTGCGCCATGGAATCTGTTGTAAAGATGACGATCCTTCGGCCGCTTCTGAGGAGTTCTCCGGGGATCTCAAAATCCAGGTCTCGGGTGACAATTGCGACGTCCGGACTTCTTTTTTGATAGCCTGAGTCAAGCCTCCATTGCCCTAGTGTTTCAAACGCGCCTCCAGGCTCGAATGGATAAAGAACATCTTGAGAGGTTTCAAGGCGTTTGAAATAAGAACCTCCACTGATAGTTACATCCGCCTGCGCCATCAACTCCTGGAAACGGCCCCAGTCGGAAGCGTTTTTCAATCCCGCAGGAATCTGAAACTGCCCATTCTGGTCTGCTTTGGCCACCACCCCGTTTTTGTCAGTCAGGTAATCGGTCAGCACGAGGCTCCTGCCAATGTCCGCCGCCATCTCTCTTAGCTTTTGGTCAAGATATAACCCTTCCAGCGGAACTTGCTTCTTCACCGGAAATACCTGTTCTACCTTCGGCATGGCTGCTTCTCAAACAAATCAACAGGCTTTCTGAAAATGGAATAAATTCGTCGGACGCTTGCCTTTCCTTTACAACCTGGCATCCCCCTCTAATGACGCCATTACGTCATAAGATTGTACATCGTATTGCGATACAGATCAACGTTTCCACAATTCACGAGACGTGGAATGGGGTTTTCCCCTTAGTCGCCACGCTGTCTTCCCCCTATTGAGGCTGTCACTCAGATGCCTATAATTTAATGATGGGTGAAATTTTGGGGATGCAAATGTCTGTCGGGGTTTGCTGAACAAGAGAGTCTCAGAATGTCATAGCTGACATATATTTGTCAGGACAAACTCATGCATGCGATATACGACGACAGGCAGAAATTCTGCCCGTCGTATCTTTTTATATGGGGTTTGGATGCAACAGACGCACCAGGAGACGTTATGAAGCGAGATATCACGAGATCAAGGGAAATCGAGAAGACGCACGTACTCTCGGAGGAGGAGAAACAGGAGCGGAAGCATCTGGTCCTGAGCCAGGCCAGGCCGTCCATTACGCGCGGCATTGCAGACGCGGTAGTGATTAAGAGCGCGAATATCTTCTTCCTGGCACAGCCCGATGGAAATATCCCCCTGGGAGACAGTCATGGGTATGGTCTGTACTATCATGACTGCCGTTTTCTGAACGGCTATGAACTGACATTGGCAGACGCGAGTCTGCATGCGCTCGTATCAGCCACGCCAGCCGGAAATGTAGCCATCTTTGAGTTGACCAACCCGGAGCTACAGGTTCGGGAAGGAGAGCAGATCAAATCAGAAGAAAGCAGCTTAATCTTTCTATATCACGGAGCAGACCATCACTATCGCAGCCTGGCAATCCGTTTTTCCATGGCTCCTTCGGAAAAGGACCAGACAACAGTGCAGTTTGATATTACTCTCGGTCCCAGGGAAACAAAGGATTTTTCAGTTTCGCTGGCGGTTTCCTCGCGGCGTTGGCCATGACTTTCTATCTCGTCGTCTACATCATAGCCGTTCTGCAGGTCATTGCGGGTCAACACAAACTCTTAGGTTGTCGCAGAGATGCGAGCTACATTCTCCAGCGTGTCCCCGCGCTGGCTGGTGCGCAGGCGGGCAAGACCAGCAGCGCTCACCGTGCCCGAGGTATAGCGCAACGACGTCCGCGAATTTTTCTGCAATAAAGTTTATATCCGAAAACAGGGTTGCGGCGTCCTTCGATTACGCTCATTTGCAGCCCGCGCCCCTGTTTTCGCCCCCCTTGTTTCGTGATCTACTGATAGTGTAGAGTACAGAGTGAATCCTGAAAGCGCCTGAGTCGTGTTATAGGATTTCATTCACCAGCCCGGCTGCGCATAAAGCGACGAGTACTCCAAAAGCTCCGTGAAATTGTCCGATGCCGCTAATCAGGGTTACTTCAGGTAGCATCCCTGTCAGCAAGGTAACACCTAAAGAGCCGCCGAAGTACCTTCCCAGTTGAATCAGGCCGCTTAGTGTGGTCCTGTCCTGGCTGCTGATGGCATTCTGTGAATTGATGAGGAAGGTTGCCATGACTCCTCCCGTTCCTGCTCCAATCAGGACATTGAGCAAATTAAATAGCATCAAATTCCGATTACTGAGAGAATAGACCATAAGCAGAGCGCTTGCCGACATGACTCCCCAAAGCAGCCTGGGATAGGTTCCCGATCTAAACCTGTCTGCCAGCCTGCTGCTTGCGAGTAACCCAATCGTGATTCCTATCATAAAAAAGAGCATGATTTTGCTTTCGTCGAGCTGAAAACCTTGTTTACTGAGAACTATTCCACATAAGGGCAGAATGGTCACAAGTCCGTACATGATTGCTCCGGCAAGAATGGAACTGATGATGGAGCTTCTGATGATCTTGGTTTTTAGAAACTCGATTTTGATGACAGGGTTTCGATGTCTGCTTTCGATAATCACCAGAAGCAGGACAGTCATACTAATAGCCGGAAGAAACCACAACCCGCTTGAATCCCAACTGCCTTTTCTGCCCAGAACATTGGCAAAGCTTACGGTAAGTACACAGAAAGCTCCAAAGATCAGACCCCCTGCGATATCGATCTCCATTGGTTTCATGGGCGATGTACTCTCCTGATGCCTGCTACCCAGTAAAACCAAAAAACTGGATATACCTACCAGCCCTATATTGAGAAAGAAAATCCAAAACCAGCCTGCATTCTTCGTGATGAAGCTGCCCAAAGGTGGACTTAAAAGGATTGCTGAAAGTTGAACGAATCCGAATATACCGATCATGCTTCCTCGCTTCTCCGCCGGAAACATATCAGTGATCATAGCCAGGGCTACAGGCGTAATAATGCCTGCTCCCAGGCCCTGAACGACTCTTGCTGCGATTAAATGGGGCATGCTGGGAGCAAGCCCTCCATATAAGCTCCCCATACCAAAGATGCCCATCCCGAGAAGAAAGAATTTTCTCTTGCCGTAAATATCAGCCAATTTCGAAAATAAGGGAATCGTGGCTAATGATGCCAGCAGGTAACTTGAAAAAACCCAGCTGTATAAGTCGCCGCCTCCGATCTCCGCCACAATGAACGGCAGCGCCGTAGCCAGGATGAGCTGCATCACACCGATTGCAAACATCCCGGTCAGGATGCCCGCAAACCCGAGCAAAGGATTCATATTCTATTCTTCCAGGACCAGGACAAAACCCGCATCCCCATCCACCCTGATTTTCTGACCAGTCTTGATTTTCTTGGTGGCATCCGTGATCCCGACCACAGCTGGTATTCCATATTCTCTAGCCACGACTGTTCCATGGGTGAGAAGACCACCGATTTCCATCACTAACCCGGCCGCGTTGATAAAGAGCGGCGTCCAACCGGGATCGGTAAATGGCGCGACCAGAATCTCACCTTTGTTTAGCGAAGCTTTTACAGGGTCGTTGATTACCTTAGCTATTCCTTCGATGACTCCACTCGAGACAGGCATGCCCACCAGGGCAGATTCGGGCAGGTTCTGCCTTTGATAACCTGCTTTGATCTCTTCCCCTTCGTTGGTCAGTACCCGCGGAGGGCTTAGCTTTCTAAAGTGCTGATATTCTTCTTTTCTCTGCTCAACAAGCCGGATTAAG
>JAICQC010000408.1 GCA_025938055.1 Anaerolineales bacterium
ATTCCAATACGGACTCGGTATGATTGGCGAAATACAAGCGAAGCACGCCGCACAGCGGCAGTACGGATAAAGGAGATAACATGATCCCTGATTTTAAAAATGTCATTCCCATGGTAATTGAGTCTTCGGGCCGCGGGGAGCGCGCCTATGATATTTATTCGCTCCTTTTGAAGGAACGCATTATCTTTCTCGGCACGCCCATCGATGACCAGGTGGCAAACCTGATCGTTGCTCAATTGCTGTTCCTGAACCACGAGGATCCCGAAAAAGAAATCCAGATGTATATCAACTCGCCCGGCGGCGTGATCTACGCAGGGCTTGCGATCTACGACACGATGCAGATGATCTCGAACCCTATCAGCACCGTGGCGGTCGGTGTGACAGCTTCCTTCGGGACCGTGCTTTTAACAGCTGGTACAAAGGGACGTCGCTACGCCCTGCCGAACGCCACCATCCACATGCATCAGCCTCTCGGCGGCGCCCAGGGGCAGGCAACCGATATTGAGATCCAGGCGAAGCAGATCCTGCGCTTGAAATCATTGCTTCTCGGAATCATGGCAAAGCATACCGGTCAGCCGCTGGAGGTGATCGAGCGCGACAGCGACCGCGATTACTACCTCGAAGCCAAGAATGCTGTGGAATATGGCCTGGTGGACCAGGTGCTCGAAGCGCCGGAGAAAGTAAGTTAGTCTTGTAGTTTGTTCGCTTGTCAATCCAAGTCCGCCCGAAGTGGGCGGACTTTTTGTTCATAGTGGTACTTCGCGCTGAGCGAAGGAACAGCGCTCTCCGGCTCCGCAGTCGAAGCGCGATAGGCAAATCGTGTTTCGACTACGCTCCTCGAAATGCACTCGTCACTCCGCTCAGCGCGAAAGTTCCTCAAGGTATAATCCCCGCACGGAGTTGTTATGACGTTTTCCATCGTTGCCTGTGATCTTAAGGAGCAAGCCTGGGGTGTGGCAGTTGCCTCTAAGTTCCCTGCTGTGGGTGCAGTCGTGCCCTACGCGCAGGCAGGTGCCGGCGCCGTGGCAACGCAATCCTTTGCAAATACTTCCTTCGGACCCCGGGGGCTGGAGCTGCTGGGAACCGGACTCTCCGCGCAAGAAACACTTGAGCGACTCCTGGGAGATGATGTCGATAAGGAACTCAGGCAGATCGGGCTGGTGGATGCAATGGGCGGCGCTGCTACATTTTCCGGGAGCGGGTGCTTCTCCTGGGCAGGCGGAGTTGCCGGCGAAGGATATGCCATCCAGGGGAATATCCTGGCTGGCGAACAGGTAGTACCTGCAATGGAGAATGCCTTCCTGAATGCAAGTGGCGACCTGCCAACCCGCCTGCATACAGCCTTACTTGCAGGTGACCGCGCCGGTGGTGACAGGCGCGGTCGTCAATCCGCGGCGATCTATGTGGTCAAGCCGCACGCTGGCTATGGCGGTTACCTCGACCGCTGGCTGGATTATCGCGTAGATGACCATGAAGACCCGATCCCGCGGCTTGGTGAATTGCTGGAAATGCATGATCTGTATTTTGGAAAAAGCCCGGAAACTGAACGCGTGGAAATCAATGGTGAAGTTTTGCAGACCCTGAACAGGATACTCACACAAGCTGGTTACCTCAAAAATGGAAAAGGCTTTGCAGAAGCATTCGGTGAATTTATCGGCAATGAGAACTTTGAAGAACGCGCCGATCCCGAGGCAATGTGGATCGATGGTCCGGTACTGAAATACCTTGGAAGGAAATTTGGGAATTAGTTTATGCCTCTTCCGGAACACATAAAGGGACTCATTATCGACATGGACGGCGTTATCTGGAAGTCTGATGCACCCATCGGCGATCTCGCCGCGATATTCAGCCGTATTCGGGAGCGCGGTCTCAAATTCATCTTTGCAACCAACAACAGCACGCGGACTTCCGAACAGTATGTAGCGCGCCTACAAGAATTCGGCGTGGAGGCAGAACCCTGGCAGGTGGTTACCTCCTCCCAGGGCGCCGCGCATGCCGTAGCCCAGAAATTCCCGGCGGGGACGAAAGTCTTCATGATCGGTGAGGATGGCATTCACATGGCGCTGGAAGAAAAAGGCTTCGAGATCCTTTCGGTGGAAGATGCTCCTCAGGCAGAAGTGGTTGTCATGGGCATCGACCGCTTCATCACATTTGAAAAAGTCTGTGAAGCCACGCTGCTTGTGCGACGGGGAATTCCCTTTTACGTGACCAACACGGATAAGACCTTCCCGACTCCGCGCGGAGAGATCCCTGGCTCGGGAGCATGGGTCTCTATCATCACAACCGCAACCGACGTCCAGCCTGTCGTTGCCGGGAAGCCCTTCCCCTTCCTGATGGAGCTCTCGCTCGAGAAGCTGGGCATGAGGAAAGAGGAAACTCTCGTCGTCGGTGACCGGCTCGAAACCGATATCGCGGCGGGGCAGGCAGTCGGCTGTCCAACGGCGTTGGTACTGAGCGGTGTATCCACACGGGAGCAGGCAGACCTGTGGAGACCGCAGATCGATATCATTGTCGACGATCTTGCAACGTTGATCGGGTAGCTTGCCCTGTCACTCTGGAATCCAAATTATGTCAGGCTACAAGCCTGACCTACCACTTGAAATGTTAATTTACGATTTAGATGTAGACGAAATTACCAGCCTTCTAAAAGAATGGAACGAACCCGCCTACCGGGCAAAGCAGATCTGGCAGGGTTTGTATCAGCATTTCTATGATTCTCCCGAGCAGTTCACGAACCTGCCCAAATGCCTGCGGGAAAAACTGGCGGAGCACCTCACCTTCTCTCCATTCAGGGTGAAGATTTACCAGGATTCTTCGGACGGTACCACGCGAAAAACACTCTTTGAACTGCCCGATAAGAACCTGATTGAAGCTGTTCTCATGCGGTATGGCGACCCTGCTGACAATCCTCAAATCACCGCCTCTCCTACCGGCAGAGGCGCCAGGAATCGTCGGACGCTTTGTATCTCCACCCAGGCGGGTTGTGCGATGGGCTGTGTCTTCTGTGCGACAGGACAAATGGGCTTCAAGCGTCATCTTTCGAGCGGAGAGATCATTGCGCAGGTCATGTACTATGCGCGCATGCTGAAAGCAGAGAAAGAAGTTGTCACGAATATCGTCCTCATGGGGATGGGCGAACCTTTCCACAATTACAACAACACGATGGAAGCAATCGACCGCCTCAACGACTCGGATGGCTATAACTTTGGCGCCCGCCGCTTCACGGTCTCGACCGTGGGGCTGGTCCCTATGATCCGGCGTTTCGCGGATGAGAAGCGACAGGTGAACCTCGCCATCTCGCTGCACGCCGCGGATGATGAGTCACGCGTCAGTATGCTGCCTATCAACAAGAAATACAAGATCGAGGATGTGCTCGAGGCTTGCCGCTATTACGTTGCGAAAACCGGACGGCGTATCACTTTTGAATGGGCGTTAATCCACGGCGTCAACGATACGCCCGAGGTTGCGCGAAAACTCGCTTCTCGCCTGAAAGGCTTGCTCTGTCACGTGAATGCAATTCCCCTCAACCCCACTGCAGGTTACGAAGGACGCGCCACAGACCGTGGACGGGCGGCGCTGTTCAAGGAAACGCTGGAGCAGGCAGGAATTCCCTGCACGATACGGATGAAGAGAGGCATCGACATCCAGGCGGGCTGCGGTCAGCTGGCTGGCGCTGTTTCTTCTTAATGGCGTTAAAAGTGGAAAAATAAATGGTGATTAATTGGCTATGCGCAGATTAGAGATTTCATAAATCCGTGAAGGTTTTGAACCTTGCCCGCGTTAATTCTGTAGAAGGCATGACAAAAGCCCAAACGCCGCGGTTGATCGCTGATTGCATCGCCGGAAATGAAGACGCGATCGAGACCCTCGTCCGCGAGCATGAGGCAGGTGTCTTCCGTCTGGCTCTATCCATCCTGGGCGATGTGGCAGAAGCCAATGAGATCACACAGGAAACGTTTCTATCAGCCTTACGGGCGTTGCCTTCCTATCAACACAAGAAATCGTTCAAAGCCTGGCTCTACACGATTGCGCTGAACCACAGCCGAAGCCACCTGCGCAAACGGAAGGTCATCGAACGTCTTCGATCGAGTATGACGAACCTCTTTCGGTTGGAGTCGGAAAAGCAGGTCTCCCCGGAAGAGGCGGCGATACAGAACGAAAAGGAAGCAGCTCTCTGGCGGTCCCTGAGCCAGTTGGATGAACGACATCGCGTTGTCGTGATCCTTCGATATTTTCATGA
>JAICQC010000488.1 GCA_025938055.1 Anaerolineales bacterium
ATTTGGATTGGCATTGTTTGCATAACGGTGGCAGAGCTGATATTCTTGAGATGACGATCGAACTTGCCAAAGAATATGGACTGGCGTTGCGTGTCGATGATCCATCCATGATTGAAAAATTGCAGAGTCAGGGACTGCCTACCGACGATCACGACTTGCTAGATAGTTATGATCTGGATACGATGGACAAATCGGCCCGATATGTTCAGATGTTACGAGAGTTACCGATGGGGTTAAGCGAGTGGGCAGTTCATCCTGGTCTGGGTAACTCCGAATCAAAAGCCATAGATCCCGGTGGTTGGCAGGTGCGCCAAACAGATTTTGAATTTCTGATGTCGTTGGAGGCACGAGAGATTATCCAGCAAGAGGAAATTATTCTGCTCAGCTACAAATCTCTTCAGGAGTTATGGCGAAGCAAATAGTCTTGTATCATATGAGTGGATGCATCATATAAGTCCACGGGAAGGCTAACACAGCATGTAGCAACTGTCTTGGAAGTCAAGGCAGTTGTTGTTTTTAAGTTGGAAAGGTTGATTCGGTTACGGCTCTTTCTGAATTAAGAATCCCTTCAAACAACCAGCTTGAAGCATTATCAGGTGACAGAAAAGGACAGCATAGTATTCGTATCAATGACCAATATCGCATTTGTTTTGTGTGGGCTGAATCAGGCCCTGATCAAGTTGAGATTGTGGATTATCAGCGCATCAATGAAATTGTCAATGGTCGCAGGAGCATTACGCCCAGCACAGCCTTGCATTTGGCTAAATTCTTTGATAGGTCGGCTGATTTTTGGATGAATTTACAACTACGCTGGGATTTGTATTTTGCTCAACAAGCTGAAAATAAAGTACTAGAAAGAATTCAGCCGTATTCGACACTGGTTTGAGTAGACGGGCGAGTCAGTACCTCACAGGGTATACCTCGCTCGGGAAGTACGCTCTCAAGTGCGCTCCGCTGACGCACGCCGCCGGGGGACGACGAGCAAGAATCTTCAAGGAAATCACAGAAGTATAATCAACGGCTGTGACAGGAACTCAAAAAATCGCGCTCAGCGTGTTAACTGTCCTTGCCTGTGCTATCTGGCTGGGAGTTCTCTATACTGTGTCACAAGCCTATCAAGCCTGGAGCCAGCAGCCATTGGGACCCACCCTGGCGTACGCGACCGCGCTACAACTTCCCGCTACATGGACCGCGTCTCCCGCGGCGACGCAGCCTACGCTCACGCCTGCACCCACGTTAACACTCCAGACCGAAACGCCTTCCTCCCCTTTCCTTGCCTGCAACAACCTGCCGACCCTCACCGTTCTGGCGATCGGGACTGATGTACGTCCCGGCCAACAGCGCTACGGGCTGACCGACCTGATGCGAGCCGTCCGCGTGGACTTCCAGGCGCAACGCGTCACTACGCTGGAGTTTCCCCGCGACCTGTGGGTGACGATCCCCGGGATCGAGCAAAACCTGAAAACGGACCGTCAAAAGCTCAACACCGCCTATGCCTATGGCAGTCCCGAACATGGTCCAAGTCTTCTGGCGCGCACACTCGACCTGAACTTCGGCTTGAAGGTGGACCATTACATCGTCGCCAACATGAACGTCTTTGCGGAGGTGGTGGATGCTCTCGGAGGACTGGACGTGGTCATCCCCATAGGCGGCATCGACGGGCGCACCTCCAGCGACCGCAGCGCGCGGCTGGTCTTCCCCGAAGGTCCGCAGCACCTCAACGGCGAGCAGGCACTGACCCTGGCGCGCATGCGCAACGTCAGTGTCTTTGAGCGGGCGGGGCACCAGAACATGGTCATGTGCGCCCTGCGGAAAAAGATCGAGAGTCCCGAGACGATCCTGCGGCTGCCAGCCATCATCAACTCCTTCATGAGCAACATCCAGACTGATCTTACGCCCGAGCAGATCAGCCAGCTTGCCTGCCTGGGCACGCAGATGCCGCGCGGCAATATTATGTTTGCTTCTTTTCCGCGCGAGCTCTTCCGCTCGGAGGAGGTGTATGACCCGGTGCTCGAACAGGATGTCTTTATCTGGGAGGCAGACTTTGCCACCCTGCGCAGCTACGTCTCGCAGTTCCAGGCTGGGACGTTGCCTTCCTCCGCCCCGGCGGGGACTCCCGATGCGGAGACCAGCATCTGCGAGTAAGCGCGATCCAGTCATTCCCAACAAAAAGGAGAGAGAAATGATCGACCCAGCCAAATTCGCTTTATCCCTGGGCGTCTCGTGGGTATTGATACTTTCCCCGGGTCCGGACATGATCTATGTAATCACCCGCGGGATGGTTCACGGTCGCAGAGCAGGCATGCTGTCTGCCATCGGGGTTGTCTGCGGGATCCTGGTCCACACGACCGCGGCTGCCTTCGGGCTAACGCTCATACTCCAGACTTCGGCATTCGCTTTTCTCCTGGTGAAGTTTATTGGCGCCGTTTACTTGCTGTACATCGGCATCGAGGCGCTGCGAGAGAAGAGCACATTTCATCTGCAATCATCTGCCTCCGGCGCGACGTCCAGTGCGCTCTTCTGGCAGGGTGTCTTATCCAATGTCCTAAATCCCAAGATCGCCATTTTCTTTCTGGCATTCCTGCCGCAATTTGTTGACCAGGCAAGCAGTCATGTCACACTTCAAATGGGTATTTTGGGGACGACGTTCGCCTTCTTTGGACTGTGCTTCCTGCTGGTAGTTGGATATTCCTCTGGCAGCATTGGAACATGGCTCACGGACCGTCCGGCGTATGCTCGATTCTTCCAACGTCTGGCTGGCGGCATTCTGATCGGTCTGGGAATACGTCTGGCATTCACCGAGCGATAATTACAAATGTTCATACTCGAACATTTGTACTATAATGCGAGCAGCCCACCCAGAGGAGTAACCTACCGATGAATGCAGATGCCTTTCGCCATTTTTATGAGTATCACTTCGCTGAAAACCGCAAGATATGGGACCGCTATATCACTCCGCTCTCCCAGGAGCAGTTCACGCAGCCCGTGGATTACTCTCACGGGTCTGTGCGAGACCAAATCGTTCACATCAGCAATTGTGATGAAACATGGTTCTGCGAACTGCAAGGCATCGAACCCTCAGAACCGCTTTCTCCCGCTGCCTTGGATGATCGGAACACCATTCGCGCGCATTTGGATAAGGTCGAGCAGAGTATCCGCGAATATCTTGCAGAATTGCGGGACGATATGTTGTTCGATAAGCCCATAAAGGAGCCAGAGGAGGACAAAGACCTGATCGTATGGCAGGTGCTTCTGCACGTGGTGAATCACGGCACAGACCATCGCGCCCAGACCCTGAAGCTGCTGAACGATCTGGGAGTTGAAACAGAATATCA
>JAICQC010000550.1 GCA_025938055.1 Anaerolineales bacterium
CGGTGGCGCTCAAGAAGCATGGGGTCAACGTCCTCGGCGTGGCGGATGAGCAGTATGATTCCCTGCGCTCCGAACTAAGATCGTCCCTTACCGAATATTTCCGCCTCAATGACATGCAAAATTACGATGAGCTCGTCCGTGCATTGGGCTATTTCACGCACCGCTACGGCAAGCTTGATCGCATCGACTCGCACAGTGAGTACTGGCTGGAGACTGAAGCACGTCTGCGTACTGATTTCAACATTCCCGGCATCCGCAGTGATCAAATCGAAAGGGTCAAGCGCAAGTCTCTGATGCGGGAAGAGTTCATCAGGGCGCGAGTCAAAGTTGCGCGGGGCGGGGTTATCAAAAGCA
This sequence comes from Anaerolineales bacterium, assembly GCA_025938055.1. Next base: position 355 of record JAICQC010000550.1, read on the forward strand.
TGGAAGAGGCGCAGGAACTCATCGAGCAGACCGGCTATCCATTAGTGGCAAAGCCCGATATCGGCGTCGGCGCGGCGGCAACCTATAAGATCCATAACGAGGCTGAATTGAAGTCATTCTTCGAGACCAAGCCGTCCGTCGATTATCTCTTCGAGGAGTTTGTCAGTGGACAGATCATCACCTTCGACGGGCTCACTGACCGCGATGGCACACCTGTGTTTCTGAACTCACTCGTCTACAGCGCAGGTGTGATGGAGACGGTTCTCAACGATGACCTGATCTACTACTACACCCAACGCGAGATCCCTGCCGATGTGGAAGCTCTGGGATGCCGCCTTCTGGAGGCATTCGACGTCCGCGAGCGGTTCTTCCATTTTGAGTTTTTCCGTCAACACGGGACCGGCGATCTCCTCGCCCTGGAGGTGAACATGCGTCCCCCGGGCGGACTCACAACAGATATGTTCAACTATTCCTGCGACATTGACATCTATGATGGCTGGGCGAGCATCATTGCCGGCAAGGGATTCCCATACCCGGATTACACTCACAAGTACTATTGCTGCTACGCAAGCCGTAAGCCCAACCGTTCCTATGCACATAATGAGCAGGAGATCATTTCCACATATGGAGAAAAGATCCGCCACCACGAACAGATCAACGGGGTGTTCAGTGCTGCGCTGGGAAATTATGGGTACATCATCCGTTCGCCCGATCTGGACGAAGTGATCTCGATCGCAAAATTCATCCAGGAGTAACGAAGCCCTATGCAGATCGAATATCACCAGTGGTTCAGCCCCAGCCTCGGACACGACATGGAACTAAAAGTCTACGGCTATTACGGCAAGCCTGTGCTCGTCTTTCCGTCCCAGCAGGGGCGCTTCCACGATTTTGAAGATTGGGGAATGACGAATACCCTGGCGCGGTTTATCGAAGCTGGCCAGATTAAACTGTTCACGGTCGACAGTCTCGACAGCCAATCCTGGGCGAACTGGGGCGCACATCCCGCCGACCGGGCGCGCCGCCACAATGATTATGATCGTTATATCGTGGAGGAGGTTGTCCCGTTCATGCGCCGCCACAGCGGGGATACAGAGCAAAAGTTGATCACAACCGGCGTCAGCATGGGGGCGTATCACGCCGCGAATTTTTTCTTCCGCCATCCCGATCTTTTCGACACGGTCATCGCGTTGAGCGGATTGTTCCGCCTCAACCATTTCATCGGCGATTACATGGACGACAATGTCTACTTCAATACGCCGCTGGCATATCTCCCCAACTTGAATGATCCCTGGTATCTCGACCAGTACCGTCAGAGCCGCATCATTGTCGGTGTAGGGCAGGGTGCCTGGGAGGAGGAGATGCTGGAAGACGCGCGTGTCCTCAAACAGATTCTGGAGGCGAAAGGAATTCCACACCAGATCGACTTCTGGGGTCACGACGTCAACCATGACTGGCCCTGGTGGCACAAGATGCTGCCGTATTTTCTGGATAAGCTGGAGCTGCCTGCTTATGGCCCGCTTAATCAATTACGTCACAAACCACTCGAAAATCCAAAATCGTAAATCGAAAACCACCTTACCATTTGTCCCAATGGACCACCTCTTCCAATGCCCTGCGCCCGCCCTTCTTTGGCGCGGCGGACAGCCTCTCCTCCTCCAGTGGATACCCAAACGATAGCGCAATCCGTAGGTGCCATTCGAGTGGAAATCCCAGAATCTCACGCGCCTTTTCTGGCTCGTAGATCGAAGCTGGGACCGAGCCGACCCCCAACTCCCAGGCAGCAAGCTGCATGAACGCTGCTGCCTGGCCGGCATCGAACATCATCTGGAATTTGGCGGTGGGATCGGGCGTAAGGATGGCGACTCCCAGCGCCGCGCCAGCGAGATGACCCGCCCACGTGCCGCACTCCGACAGTGCCTTAAGTATGGACTTGTCCCGGATGGCAATGAATTGCCATGCCTGTTCATTTTTGGAAGATTGTGACCGACGTCCTGCATTGAGTATTGTTTGAATCACATCATCAGGCAAGGGATTACCTTGAAATTTGCGGATCGCCCGCTTGGTTCGAATCGCTTCAGCTACATTCATACGACCTCTTCCCACGGTAATTCCATAATCGATTATATCCCTACAAGTCCAGTTGCCCTTGCCACTGGCAGAAACTGACTCTATGGCTGAGCCAAACGTTGTTCCTTCCTTTCCCTAATTTCTTGGCTTTACGTTCATCGCGGTTCACAATTCATACGGAGTATAATTCCCTCAATGGATGAACAACTCAAATTCAAACCA
>JAICQC010000025.1 GCA_025938055.1 Anaerolineales bacterium
AATCAAGCCATGCACCGGTGTGTCAATTGAGCTCGCCGCCGGATTCAAGCCGAATGTGGTGTGACGATACATATCCACCATCGCATCTTCGACTTCGGTCTTAACGCCCTTGACATCTTCTTGGTTGTAAATATTTTCAAGTGACAAAAATTTATCCATATAAAGGGATGCAAAGTTGGCACGCGTGGAAGTCCGTAGGTCTCCGCCGGAACCCTTGACCCATAGCACATCAGCCTCCTCCCCGCTCAAGGGGTCGGTCATTTTTATCTTTGAAGAGGTGTTTCCGCCACCGGTATTCGTGATGCGCTGGTCGGACCCGAGGATGTTGCTGCGGTAGCGCAAACGCTCTACGGGATCAAGTTGATTCGCAACGTTGTCATCCCAAAGATAATTGACATATTGAAAGTCTTTTGGTTCCATATTTGAATGTTCTCCAAGTAGACCCTAAAGGTTTTCTTGCCTGATCGCTGGCAAGATTGATGAACAATGATATGCAGGAGAAACCTTTAGGGTCTCTTCGCCAATTCGTTCTTTTCGTAATCCTTGATGACATTCATAAAATCGATACCAACAGGGACATTTTTCTTTGCACAGTAATCATCCCAGACTGCGCTGAACGGCATCGATTTGAGCTCTTCCTGCAAAGCCAGGCGGCTGGAGTAATCTCCTTCAAGTTCGTATTGCTTAAGCATTTCCTGTGGCTCCAGCAAAGCCATCAGCAAGGCACGCAGCGTATTACGTGCACCAATTGTCCAGGCAGCGACACGGTTAATGCTGGCATCGAAGTAATCGAGCCCAATGTGGATCCGTTCTAGCCCATCACTGCGGACGATTTCATGTGCAATCGCTTGCGTGTCATCATTGAATGTGACAACGTGATCACTGTCCCAGCGCACACCGCGGCTGACATGCAACAACAACTGGTCAAAATAGATCAAGAGCGATGAAATCTTATCAGCAATTGACTCGGTAGGATGAAAATGTCCTGAGTCGAGTGTGAGCAGAATTTTGCGAGTGAGGGCATACGCGGAATAAAACTCCATCGAGCCAACCACATAACTCTCGGAGCCAATACCAAACAATTTGGGCTCGACCGCATCGAGGTTGTAACGAGGATCGATCTTTTCCTCGAGGACCGCGTCCAGAGAGTTGCAGAGAAGTTCGCGCGGTGTGCGACGATCGGCAGGGCTGTCCTTGTACCCATCAGGAACCCAGATGTTGGTCACAGAGGGCCTTCCCAACTCCTTCCCGAAGTATTCGCCGATCTTGCGGCTGGCAATGCAGTGTTCGATCCAGAACTGGCGAATGCCTTCGTCGGGGTGGGCGAGCGTAAAGCCGTCTGCAGATTTGGGATGCGAGAAACAAGTCGGGTTGAAGTCAATGCCGTGATCATTTGCCTTTGCCCAATCTTTCCATCTCTGGAAATGTTCTGGCTCAATGGCATTACGTTCTATCTTTTTATCTGCTTCCAGGTAAATGGCATGGAGGCTCAAACGGTGCAAACCAGGAAGGAGACTGTAAACTACATCCAGATCGCTCCGCAGTTCATCGGCTGTGCGCGCTTTGCCCGGATAATTCCCTGTTGCGGCAATGCCGCCTGTTAAGTCTCCGCCAGGGTTTTCAAACCCTCCCACATCATCACCCTGCCAGCAATGCAGTGAGATGGAGATGTTCTCAAGGCGGGCAAGCGCCTGCTCCGTATCCACCCCCAGCTCGGCATAGCGCTCTTTTGCAAGAGCATATGCATCTTGAATCTTTGACTCTGAAATGGTCATAGTTGCCTCCAAAAAACTGCTTGCTGCAGATGGAATGTTTTGCAGAAGATGCCTTGTCGCATCAAGCCATCACTTTTTGGAAGCGGGAATATGCCTGCTCCCAATCTTCAGTATTTTTCGGTTCATAGATTTCAGGTTTGAACGATGCACGCACAACTTCACGCGCCTCTGCCAGCGAACCCAGATGTTTCATGCCAATCGCCTGCATCAGGATATTGCCAATCGCCGTCGCTTCAACAGGACCCGTGACGACAACCCGATTCGTCGCGTCTGCCGTAAACTGATTCAGCAAACGATTCTTCGTCCCGCCGCCGATGATGTGGATAGGGTCAAGACGCCTGCCAATTAATTTTTCCAATCGTTCCAGCACAAGGCGATATTTCAGCGCGATGCTTTCCAACGCGATTCGCAAAATCTGACCTTTCGTTTGTGGCACATGTTGATTCGCCTCTGCGCAGAATTTTTGGATGCGGGATGGCACATCACCCGGATGCAGGAAGCGATCGTCATCCGGATCGATCACAGCAAGAAAAGGTTTCGCTTCTGCCGCCAAACGCGTGACCTCATCGTAGGATAGGTCTTCGCCCTGATGCGCCCATGTGCGTTTGCACTCCTGGATGATCCACAACCCCATGATATTTTTTGATAAGCGCCATGTCCCAAAGACGCCGCCCTCATTGGTAAAGTTATATTCCAGCGCCTTGTCATTTACGCAAGGTTCGTGTACTTCCGCGCCCAGTATGGACCACGTTCCCGAGCTGATCCAGGCGAAATCCTGGCTGCGCGCCGGGACGGCAACCACGGACGAACCCGTATCGTGACAGGCAGGCGCGACGACTCGCGCCTCGCCCACGCCTACCTCCTCGGCGAGGCGCGGGAGTACCCCCGCGATCACAGTCCCAGGCTCGGTGACTGGCCGGAAGAGATTCGAAGGAATATTCATGGCATCCAGCACGGGCGTTGCCCAATCGCGCTTACGCGGGTCAAAACACTGCGTTGTGGTGGCGTTCGTGAATTCGTTTGTGATCTCGCCACTCAACCAGTAGTTGAAGAGATCGGGAATGGTCACAAATGTTTTGGCGATCTCGAACAAGGGAGACTTTGCGAGGGACATTGCCAGCAGTTGATAGAGTGTATTAATCTGCATGAACTGGATGCCAGTGTTGGAAAATATATCCGCACGCGGCATACGCTGGAAGGCTTCCTCCAGCATGCCGTCGGTACGCTCATCGCGATAATGAAACGGATTAAATAATAAGGCGCCTTGCCTATCCAGCAAAGCAAAGTCAACCCCCCAGGTATCCAGCCCAATACTATCCAGACCTCCATCGACCTTCGCCGCTGACATCCCGATCCCAGCTTTGATCTCCGACCAGAGACGCAGAACATCCCAATGCAATCCATCCGGCAAACGGACAGGTCCATTTGGGAAGCGATAGGTCTCGGTGAGTGTGAGCTTCTTGTCGTCGAGCGAGCCGACGATGGTACGTCCGCTCTCGGCGCCGAGATCCACTGCCAGATAATTGTGAGTGTCCGTCATCATTAATCCAGGTGGAAATATTCTTCCAGTTCGATAAAGGTTTCATCTGGGCGGGCATTGGCATCCATATACGAAGACATGAATTCCTGCCAGCGCGTATTGACATCCTTTGCCGCCATTTTTGCCTGCGCGGTCGCCAGGTCTTCTTCAGTTTCAAAATAGCCAAAGATCAAACCATCTGCACGCATGAACAACGTATAGTTATGCCAGCCCGTTTCACGGAGCGCATCGAGCATCTCGGGCCAGACGTACTTATGCTGTTCTTTATACTCAGCCAGGCGATCTGGGCGGACTTTGAACTGAAAACCAACGCGTTTCATAGGAGTTTTATGAGGGAAGTAGGTTGTCACTCCGGCAGCCAGCAGGGGTTGTCAACTGCCGAAGTGACATAGTAAATATAGACTCTAAGAGTCTTTTCCACAGATCAAGATGTTAAATTTGCACACCATCTATGTTTGAAATACCTTCGATTGCCATGCAGACCCTTAGGGTCTCGTTACTACAACCTGACCTAGAAGTCGAAATCATCGATGTTGTCTGCATTGAAAACGAAAGGTGTGCCAAGTAGAACGCTGAGACCGCCATCGGCATCCTCTTCAACCGTGTACTCACCCAGCTTGCCAGCTTCAAACGTCTGGCCAGCTTCTGCCGTCATCTGGCCTGTTGCGAGGGCGTGCATCGCGTACACGGCAAGATAACCGAGGTCGCCGGGATTCCAAAGCGCGAATTGCGGAGAAGCGCCACTCGTGACGTACTCACGCATCTGGTTTGGCGTACCCAGTCCAGTCACGAACACCTGGTCAATCAAGTCCGCATCCGTTACAGCGCGGGCAGAAGCAGCGATGCCCACGGTTGTCGGCGCGATGATCACTTCAAGGTCAGGATACTTGGTGAAAAGAGCCTGGGCTTCGTTGTAACTTTTGGTATCATCATCATCACCATACACAATCTCGACCAATTCCAGATTCGAATTTTCCGGTTTGGCGAGCTCCTCCTGCATCACCTCGATCCAGGCGTTCTGGTTGGGAGCCGTGGAGGTGGCGCTCAAAATGGCAATCTGCCCGCCATCTTCCCCTGCGAGTTCAGAGGCCATCTGGATCTGGATCGCGCCGATACCTGCGGTCTCCGCCTGGTTGATATGCACGTCACGCCCGTCAGGTGCAATCCCAGAGTCCCAGGTGACGACCGGAATACCAGCCTCTTTGGCGGCCTGACCAGTGGGCACGAGAGCATCGGCATCATTGGCGGAAATCGCCAGAGCACAAGGCTGCTGCGCGATCAACGAATTCAGTAGAGTGATCTGTTCCGTAGCATCGGCGGTGGCAGAACCTTGATACAATACACTTATGCCCAGTTCTCCGGCAGCTTCCTGTGCGCCGTTATTTGCAGTATCGAAATAAGGGTTGCCAAGATTCTTCGGAACCAGCACATAATCTCCTTCACAGGCGGCAGCCGAAGGTTCTGTTGCTGGAGCTTCCGTAGCGGCTGGTGCTTCTGTTGCCGGGGCTTCGGTGGCAGCCGGAGCCTCGGTCGCGGGTGCCTCTGTGGCGGCCGGGGGTTCGGTCGCAGTCGCCGTGGGGGCGCAGGCGCTCACCAGTAGACTCAAGACCATCAGGAAGGTGAGTGCCAATAACAACGAGCGGTGTTTCATGTTCTATCTCCTTCTAATTTGTGAATTCTTTTCGACATACAGATACATGGGTCATGAGGTGTATACGCTGCTCCGACCTCCTTTCTAAACAACAGATGAGATTTGGTATCAGGCAATCGCCTGGAACCAGCATGGGAAAGGTCATCAACCGCCAGCGATGACAGGCGCTCGTGACCAGAAGAAGAAAAGGAAGAATGCCACGAACATAACTACGACGCCCAGAACAACGAGTATCGATTGCCTGTTCCATCGAAGCCGCTTCAATGAGGCAGTCTGCTGCACAATGCCAGGAAGCAAAATAGAGAGGATCAGGAGCAAACCGATCACGACACCCTGCACCTGTCCCTGAATATTCAGCAGCCCCATCCCAAAACGCATCAAGCCAATCAGGAAAAGAGAAAGCACGGCGCCAAGCATTGTTCCCTTACCGCCGTTAATATCCACCCCTCCCAAGACTACAGCCGTGATCACGGCAAGTTCGAGTCCAGTGCCAATGTCCGGACGGGTGCTTCCAAACCGCGCCGCCAGAATCAAGCCTGCCAGCGCCGCCATGAAGCCGGATAAGGTGTAAATGATCAATTTAATCCGTTCCACAGGCACGCCGGAGTACAGCGTGGCGCTTTCATTGTTTCCTATCGCGTACAGGTAACGGCCAAAGGTTGTCCGATGCAAAACCAGACCAAAAACGATTGCGAGCACAATAAACAACGCCACAGAAAACGGAATGAGCGTATCGAAAACTCTTCCCTGTCCCAAATACGTAAATTCCTGGGAGTAGCCGCGCGCTGCCTGATCACCGAGAAAGCCATAAGCTATACCGCGATAAAACGCATACGTGCCCAGAGTGACTACTAACGAAGGCAGCCTGACACGCGCCACAAGATATCCATTCAGCATCCCACCCAGCGTGCCAAGCATTAGTCCTGCCAGTGCCGCCACCCAGATATTGACACCATTATTGTGTAACAGACCCATAAACGAGGCGCTCATGCCCATATTGGACGCGACTGACAGATCGATGTTGCCCGTGATGATGATGAATACCATCGGGAGCATCATCAAACCAATTTCCATAAAGTCCGAAGATGTACGCGAAAGGTTGCGGGCATCCAGGAAAAAGGGAGAGAGGCGCGTAGTGACAAAAATGTCGAGGAGAATCAGCGCAACGAGCATCCATTCCCAGCGTTGAAATTTTGCGAGGAAGGAGCGTTGCGGAGGGAATTCGCTGATCCGCATGGAAGATTTCGAATCGGGAATCGCTTGTGCACTCATCTATTTATTCGTCCTCTCCACGCGGCTTAGAATCCACTTATCAGAAATTACGGCAACCAAAATCAATAAGCCCTGTGCTGCTAGCTGCCAGAATGGCGAGATGCGAATCAGTGTCAACGAATTTTGGATAATCCCTAGCAGAAGCGCGCCCAGCAATACGCCGGTGACCGTTCCGACACCGCCGCCGATGCTAACGCCCCCGACGACGGACGCCGCCACAGTTTGAAGCTCAAATCCCAGCGCCGTATTTGTTTGTGCTGATTCAAATCGTGAGACCCACAAAACCGCCGCGAACCCCGAAAGAAGACCACTAATTAAGTAAACTAAAAAAGTAATTCGCTGCTTGCGGATCCCTGCAAATTGCGCCGCTTCCGGGTTGCTGCCGACGGCAAAGATATCTCTTCCCGTGCGTGTGTAATTGAGGAAAAAATAGACAGCGACGGCTACTAGAATCGCAATGATCACCATATTCGGCAGACCCAGCGGCGTGCCTTTGGATAATGTCTTGAAGCTTGCGGGCAATTCGAAGGAATTGATCCATGTGCCCTGGCTGTAATAAAAAACCAGCCCACGATAGATACTTAACGTGCCGAGCGTGGCAATGATCGGAGGGACTCGCCCAAAGGTAATGATCATTCCATTAAAGGTTCCGAGCACCGTGCCTAACGCCATTCCCAGGAGAACCGTAAGCAGCACGGGCAAGCCCGGATGCTCCTTCACAACGAACGCAACCATCATCCCGACCAGCCCAATCATCGAGCTGACGGAGAGGTCGATGCCGCGTGTGATGATGACCATGGTCTGCGCCAGTGCCACGATGGCCAGAATGGAAATGTTCAAGAGGATATCCTGGAAGTTATCAACGGTCAGGAAAGAGGGCGCCCGCAGCGTGACAGCAACCACCAAAATCAGAATGAAGACACTGATTCCCGCTTCACGAAACCGGAGGAGAGTCCAGAGGATGCCCTCACGAGCAACGGAGGTTTGGATAGCAGCAGGGATTTGAGCGGTCACTGTGGATTTCCTGTCTTCACATCTTGTGTGGCAGCCGAGATAATTTTTTCCTGGGTGGCTTCGGCACGCGAGAATTCTCCAGTCACGTACCCTTCCCTCATCACGATCACGCGATCGCTCATCCCCAGGATTTCCGGTAATTCAGAGGAAATCATAAAAATGGACAGTCCCTCGGCAGCCAATTTACTCATTAATCCGTGCACTGCTGCTTTTGTGCCGACATCGATGCCGCGGGTGGGTTCATCCAGGATGAGAATCCGGGGATTTGTGGAAAGCCACTTGGCAAGTACTACCTTTTGTTGATTGCCTCCAGAAAGCTCACGCGCCAGTTGCCAGATATGATTCGCCCGCACTTCCATTTGAAGCGCCGCGTCAAAGGCTGATTTCCGTTCCAGCCTATCTCGTAACCAACCTTTTTGGGCATACGCGGGAAGCATCGGTAAACTGATATTTGGCGTAAGCGGCATGGCGGGAATTAAGCCATGCAACTGCCGGTCCTCAGGAACATAGGCCAGCCCAAGCTCAATCGCCTGCTTGGGGGCTGTGATCCGGACCTCCCGCCCATTTATTTCAATTCGGCCGCCTGTAGCAGGTTCGACTCCGAAGATGGCACGCGCTACATTCGTCCTGCCAGCGCCGACCAGACCGGCCATGCCGAGGATTTCTCCACGCCGCAGCTCAAAGCTCACATCGTGAAACGACCCTGCACAGGTGAGGTGCTCAACCTTCAACACCACCTCCCCTGCCTGCACTTCCTGCTTGGGGAACAAGTTGGTAATCGTACGCCCCACCATCATGCGAATGAGTTCATCCCGCGTGACCTCTTGCATGGATTGTGTGCCCACATACGCGCCATCCCGCAGTATAGTCACTCTATCTGCCAGGGAGTAGAGCTCTTCGAGCCGGTGTGAAATAAAAATGATTCCCGTGCCTTCTTCACGCAAACGCCGCACCAGACGGAACAGATCATCCACCTCGTGAAGTGTCAGCGAGGAGGTCGGCTCATCCATGATCAAGATGCGGGCGTTGATCGAAAAGGCGCGGGCAATCTCCACCATCTGTTGCTGTGCGATGCTCAGGGCGCGAGCTTTTTGCTTTAGGTCGAGCTTTACACCCAGAGACTCGAGCAGCTTGCCGGCTTCGGCATAGAGCTTACGCCAGTCCACGCGCCTGCCTGTCGTCAGTGGCTGGCGGCCGACAAAAATATTCTCCGCCACATCGAGATCTGGAAACAGACTTAATTCCTGATAAATAGCAGCGATCCCCGCCTGACGCGATTCGCGCGCATCACTGAATTGCACAGGCTCGCCGTTTAACAGAATTTCCCCTGCGTCCGGCTGATGAACACCGGTGATGATCTTGACCAGGGTCGACTTTCCGGCGCCGTTTTCGCCCAGGAGTGCGTGAACCTCGCCGGGACGCAAAGCAAACGAGACGTCGTGCAAGACTTCCACCCCCGAGAAACTTTTGCGAATTCTCGTTAACTCGAGTATGTTTTCACTCATTTAGCCGGCACCGCCTCTTCTTCACATATCGTAAATGGAATACCTGCTTCTTTTAACTGCTCTCCCCACTCTGAGGTGATGTGTTGATCTGTGAACAAGTGATTGATTTTCTCGGGGCGTGCAAAGGAGGTCAGGTCTTCTTTGCCAAACTTGGAGGAATCGACGAGCGCAAACAACTGCTGCGACGATTCGATCGCCTTGCGCTTGATCTGCGCTTCCGAGAGAAGGACTTCCGTCAATCCACGTTCCAGGCTGAACCCGCTGCAAGATAGAAATGCCTTTTGAATATGGAGTTCCTCGATGATGCGTTCGCTCAATAAGCCGGTGACTGATGAAGATTCGTTGTTTACGACGCCCCCAATCAGAATGACAATGTTTGTCGTATTCTGAGCCATTTCGCGCGCGACCTCGAAACCGTTCGTCATCACGCGCAAATGCCGCCGTTCGGATAACTCCTTTGCCAGATAGTAGACCGTGCTGCTTGCATCGAGCAAAATCGAGTCGCCATCGTTAACTAAAACAGCCGCCTCACGTGCAATCGCAAGTTTGGCAGCCGCATTTTGTTGATGACGTCTCACAAAAGAGGTATTTTGAAACTGATCTTGCTGATTGAGTACAGCACCCCCATGGACCCGCACCAAAACTCTCTGCTGTTCGAGTGCATTGAGATCATTACGAACCGTCCCTTCCGATACATCCAACATTCGAGCCAGTTCAGGGACGCGCAAACCAGGTTGTCTGCGCAGGGTATTAATGAGAGATTGGCGACGTTCGTAAGTCGTCACAACAGTCCTTTGATGAATTTTGTGGAATTTTGTGGAATTTGATAAAATCATAATATCAATTTTGTTTTTTCTTGTCAATAGTTTCGTGACCTATAAGTTAAATAGAAAAGAACTCGCAGAACGAGTTCTTTTGCTTTGCCGATGTTGTGGATAAAAACAATGAACTGGGCACAGGGATCATTCGCTCAAATTTACTTTCTGCTATACGAATTGGCTGGAAAAACTATACGAGCCGGATTCGAGCCGATACTCTGCAAACCCATTTTCCATCATTATTGATCCAAGTGAAGACATTCTTAGAGATATGATTGATCTCAAAGTTTGGAAAGCGTATTGGAAATGTCTGTTAGTACTTCTTCGGAGTTCGGCAGGCTTGCCAATGCCTGGCGTAACGATGTTTTTCTTTGAGTCAACAATCCGTACTTGAGAAAATGGCTTCGAGGCGCCAGGCGAGCAATGGCATCCCGCACTGCCGCCCAGGCACTCGGGACATCCGCGATCTCACCGATCGGATGATCCACCGACAGCGGTCCGCGAACATCCGGATCCTGATAAGGATAAGACCAGCTGTGCATTCCCGGGCCGACTTCCAACGGTTCCAACTCTTTGCCGGGCAGGCTGACCGTTGCGGTAGTGTTCGGAGGAACAATGACATGGATATTAATCGTTTGCCCCTCAATAGACCACCGGCACTCGGCAAGTCCATACGGAGTGATATGCCGCGCAGAAGCATGGCGAATCCCGCCACCGGGACGCGGTTGAATCAGGATCTTCCGATACCCTGGTTCTGCAGGTGCGAGTCCAGCCACAGTCCGGTGCAGCCAGTCTGCTACCGCGCCGAGGGCATAGTGATTGAACGAAGTCATCTCACCCGGATTGACAGAACCGTCCGGCAGCATACTATCCCAACGCTCCCAGATGGTGGTGGCTCCCATAGTCACCGGATAGAGCCAGGAAGGGCACTTCTGCTGTAACAAAAGGCGATAGGCCGCTGCATAATTCCCTGTGTGGCACAGAGCATCACAGATCAGAGGCGTGCCTACAAATCCCGTGCCGATACGATAACCATCTTGCTGTACAAGTTCCCGTAAACGTTCTGCAGCATGCCGGCGCTGCTCCTCGTTCAAGAGTAATCCAAACTCAATTGCCAGCGCGTACGTCGTTTGGACATCGTTCACCAAACGCCCGGCAGGTGTCACGTATTCCCGTGCAAACGCCTCACGTATCTCCCGTGCAAGAGAAAGGTAGTGGGCTTCCTCTTCTACGCGCCCCAGGACACCGGCTGCGCGTCCCACCAATTCAGCCGAACGGACAAAATAGGCAGTTGCCACCAACGGGTGGCTTGCACGCGCGGCGCCCGGGTCCTCAGGGGGCGCGGCAGGGTCGAGCCAATCGCCGAACTGAAAACCCTGATCCCAGAGCCGTCTCTTGCCAGCAATCTCAGCAACACGGTCTACCCAGGCACGCATGCTTTCGAACTGGGTAGCCAGGATGTTCCGATCTCCAAAGCGCTGATAGAGCACCCAGGGAACGATCACTGCGGCGTCCCCCCAGGCGGCAGCCGCCATAGGCGAATCGGGCAATACATTCGGAATGACGATAGGGACGATTCCTTTCGCGTCCTGTTGATCGGCTGCCAGATCCTGCAGCCAGGATGTTAGAAAGCCAGATACATCATACAAGAACGATGCAGTTGGCGCAAAAATCTCAAGGTCACCCGTCCAACCGAGCCGCTCGTCCCGCTGCGGGCAGTCGGTGGGGACGTCAAAAAAGTTGCCGCGCATACTCCAGACGACGTTCTCATGAAAACGATTCAACAAGGGCTCGGAGCATTCAAACCAGCCTGTGCGTTCCATATCGGAGTGACAGACGACGGCGCGGAAATCATCCAGGTGTAGTTCTCCGGGCCAGTTTTCGATCTGGGCATAGCGGAATCCATGATAGGTAAAGCGCGGTTCCCATGTTTCCACCCCTTCACCTTTCAACGTGTAATGATCTGTCACCCTGGCAAAGCGCAGCGGACGGATGCTTAGCTCACCATGTTCAAGGACTTCGGCATAACGCAGGGTAATCGTGTGTCCCGCCGATCCTTGCGCACTTAGGCGCAATTTTCCAACTACATTCTGACCAAAATCGAGAATCGTCTTCCCGGATGGTGAAGTCAGGATTTGCGTGGGTGCGACCAATTCGATGCGGCGCATGGGTGGACCTAAGGGTGCAACGAGCGTCTTCAGGTCCCAGTCAATGTGACGTACGGCGGTCCAGTCACCGTCATCGTAATTCGGGTTCGACCAACCTGCGCGCTCCAGCCGGGCGTCGTAGGTTTCACCATCGTAGATATCGCTGGCCAGTATGGGTCCGGTGATCGCGCGCCAGCTTTCGTCGGTGACAATCCTCTCCGTTGTGCCATCGGCATAGGTAATTTCGAGCTGAGCCAGGAGCGCTACTCGGTCGCCATAGATATTGCGCCGGCCGCCGGCAAATCCCAGCCTGCCGCGGAACCAGCCATCACCAAGCATAGCACCCAGGGCATTGCGGCCTTCCTGCAGGTGATCTGTTACCTCAAAGGTTTGATAGCGCAGACGGCGCTTATAACTCGTCCAACCCGGAGCCATCACGTGATCGCCGATCAGCCTTCCATTGAGGTGAGCTTCATAAACACCCAACGCTGTTATGTACAGCCGTGCTGATTGCACACTCGAGCGCACATCGAACTCGCGACGCAGCAGCGGAGCAGGCTGAGCCTTGGTAAGATCCTCATCCCAATCCGGACCGACAAAGCAAGCTGTCCAATCTTCGGGATGCAGAAGTCCCACCTCGATCGAAGCTGGCTCGCTCCACGCCGATTCGTATCCATCTCTATCCCAAACACGAGCGCGGACCGTAAGGCATTCACGCGAAGATAACGGCTCAAACGGCCAATCGATCAAGACGGACTGGTCAGACTCAACTCGCCCTGTTTGACCGCGTAGCGTGCCATCCGAATCATATGCTTCGATCTCATAGGCAGCCTGATGCCATCCCTGCGTTTCAGTTTGAACGATCCAGGACAGCCGGGGGCGGCCAGTGCCGATTCCAAACGCATCACGTTGATGCTCAATCTGAATGTTCAGGGCGGGAGGCGCTTGCACCTTACTTGTAGAAGATGTTTTGTCTGATGTCATTTCGTTTTCCTCCGTCCATGGGTTTTTCGGGGAAGTACTCTTAGCATTTGATTATCTCGCTTGCCGCTCCCGAAACGAATAGTAACAAGCACCTCAGCAAATAGCAAATTCCACTGCGAGCAGAACCGGCTCATGAAGCTGAACAGGGTCAACTGGACAGTGACATTCTCGTTCCCCGGCAGGAAGTAGAGCGGCCCAACGAAATCATTATAGATGCCGACGGACGAGGTGACAATCACCGTGATAATCGCCGGTCGTAAAAACGAATTACGCCCACCTGCAAACAAGCTAAGAGTGCCAGACGCGCTGCGACAGCAGGGCATCTGTGAACGGCCCAGCGGCGGACACCAGGCAACAGGGAAGCAATGATCTCACAATCAGTTAGTGACTTATTTTTTTCCCATATAGGCAAGCCATTGTTCCAAGATTCGTTTGTAAGAATCCACAGATCTTTGGACAATCCAGCGGCAGTCTTAAAATTCAAAAAACAGATGATTTCTGCACGAAACGGCATTGAGCTTGAAGGACTCTGCTTTATAACGGTAACATCTAATTTTAAGATCTTTTCAACCACAATCCTTCGAGTTAAGCAAAAACCATAGCTTTAAGAGCTATGGTTTGCAAAAAGTAGCGGGGGCAGGACTTGAACCTGCGACCTTCGGGTTATGAGCCCGACGAGCTGCCACTGCTCCACCCCGCATCGCTTAGTTGAGCCCGCCGATAGTACCATACCTGTTTTATGAAGTCAAGCGTATAGTGTTAATTTTATGTAATAGTTCATTGGTACGTGGTTTAGAATTTTCATCTTGTATAGATCTTGAGTCTATAGTTTAATCGGCGCTCCTTTGGCGCTGCCTTAAAAAATTTCAATCCCCTTGCAGGACGAAGATCCCGCGCTGCGGGAAAACTTTTGTTAAGATTTAAGGTATAATGATTTTATCGCGGTGACATTACGCATCGCAAGCCGGTTCCAACTTTCTAAAATGAAAAAGACCACGCTTTTGGTTATCGAAGGAAGACATGCAGAAATCCCTTCTTTTGCACCTGATTTGCAAAAGAAGGGATTTGATGTTGTTTCGGCACAAAACGGAAGTGAAGCAGTTCCCAAACTAAAACAGACAAATCCAAGCCTGGTGATTGTCAATGCCCCATCCTTGAGGAGCACTGGCATCCGGATATGCTTGTCCATTCGCAAGAAGGACGCGAAGATTCCCATCATTTTGATTGTCGAGAACGAAAAACCTGTCGATAAGGAACTGGCAGATTCCGTTCTGTCGTTGCCTTTTACCGTACAAAAACTGGTCAACCGTATCAAAGCCCTGATGCCGGGTGACGGTAATAATGTGGTGAGTGTCGGTCCCATCCGGTTGGATATCGAGAATCGCCGCGTCCGCAGCCTGGGGAAAAACACCAAGCTCACGCCGCGCTTAATCACCTTGCTGCAAATGCTGATGGACAAGCATGGTGAAGTTGTCGAACGGGAAGTTTTATTTAAGAAAGTCTGGGAAACGAATTACACAGGCGATACACGCACACTTGACGTGCACATTTCATGGCTGAGACGCGCCATCGAGCTTGACCCCGACGACCCTAAATTCCTCAAAACGATCCGCGGCGTGGGATACCGATTAGATGTGTAGTTGATACTGATTGCCCTGTGCAGTAACAAGCCGGATGCAGACTTTGCCTCCGGCTTTTATTTTTAATTCATGGGAAATGCGGCCAGTCCGTACCGGACGTGTGGCTTGCGCGGCACTTTTGAAGATGACCCCATCCCAATCGGGGTCCACTTCCCAAAAATCAAGATCCAGGTCTGTTTTCAGGGAAATGGCATCTTCTGAACAATACACTTTGGTGGAACTGGAAGCAGGCATCGTCAGCACGCGGAAAGCGGAATCATGCTCGAGAGAGAAAGGCGCTTCGGAAACGGTCAACCGACTGCGGGTCGTATGCAGCGCCCGGAACGTCTCATCGCAGGCAATAAACGTTCGCCCAGCGCGCGCGGCCACAAAGGGTGTAGTCCCCGATCCACAGAAAAAGTCGGCAACGATATCGCCAGCATTGGATGAAGCCAGGACCATCCGTTCCAGCAAGGCAATGGGTTTCTGTGTTGGGTAGCCCGTGCGCTCATTATGCAGCCGGGCGATCACGGGAAAATACCACCAATCCTCGGGCACCTTGCCGCGTGCAAGGTCAGGCACTTTGCCAAAGCCCGCTTTGGGCGATGAGTTGAACGTCTTGACGGTGTTCTGGTTATACGGCTCACGCACAGCATCCACATTAAAGGTGTAATCTCCACCTTTTACATACGCCAGGATCGTGTCGTGCTTGCGATTGAAGGCCCGGCGGATGGGCGAGGGTCCGTGATAGGCCCAGATGATTTCATTGAGCAGATGGTCGGCACCGAACAGTTCATCGAGCAGCAGCCGCGCGTACGCATCGGCGTGCCAATCCAAATGAAGATAGAGCGTGCCGTTGGGTGCAAGCAGGCGATACATGAGGGCGAGGCGCTGATAGAGAAAATCGAGGTAGGCGTCCAGATGATCCCAGTGGTCATGATAGCCCTCTGCGAGTTTCCACTGGCCGGGTTTGCGGGAGTCTTCCCCGCGTCCGATGCGTGCAGGGTATTTGCGGTTCGTGAAAAACGGCGGATCGGCGTACATAAGATGGATCCGCCCTTCATAGTCAGGCAGCAGAGCACTCATCACCGCCAGATTTTCCCCGAGTATCAAGCGGCTTACAGGGTTCATATCTGGATACCCACATCCATTGGGGTATACAATTGAATCTCTAACGAGTGAAGCTGGCGTGCTCTGCGTGAGTTTTTTTCCCGACCAGGTGAGTTCAGGCATGTTTAGTAATGAATTTGCACCAATGTTCCATACCCGCGATTGACCGTCTTACCTATCTCATGCTCTGGAAGCGCCCACCGGAAGAGCCATTTGGCTTCCTCGGTGCGCATGTTGATACATCCATGGCTCATAGGCACGCCAAAATTTTCATGCCAGTAGGTGCCGTGGAAGGCATGTCCCTGAGGCGTAAAGAAGAGCGTCCAGGGAACACCCGGGAGCTCGTAATCATCTGCGTCGGCAAAGAGATTGCCGTCGCCCATGTGTTTGGCGGGCATCTTATCCAGGATACGGAACTCCCCCTGTGGCGTGGTGGTTTTCAGCCCGTTCCCATCGCGCGGGCCGCCGGGGATACCGGAGGAAACCGTTGTTTTGAAAACCTCCTGGTCGCCCTCGAAAGCTATCAGGGTTTGCATCGTCAGATTGACTTCGATCCGTTTGTCCTCGAGCGGCACCTCTGGTGAAATCGGCGCCAGAGTATCCAACGGGATGGGACGTACATGCAGAGGATCGATGTGGTAGGGAAAACCGGTCAGGTCGTCATAGACACGATACCATGGCTCGCCGGTGGGTCCCTCCTCGATCGCCTCCACCCAGTGGACCGACCCGTAATACAGCCGGAATCCCAGCTTTTGCCAGCCATATGCCTTGGTTGTCCGCCACGGTTCGGTAAAGGGAACGGTCACCTCAAACACACGGCGGAAGCCTTCCTCCACGTCAAGCGAGGGCAGAGTCTGGTTGAAGAGTATTTTCACCCGCTGCAGGCGCGCCCGGTGGACAAAACCTCCCCACATCCGATACCAGACAGGGTTGTGAGTAGGTTCATCCACAGTGACCTCATCGTACACATGGAGCAGTTCATCCCGGTACCAGGTGGAAACGATGGAGCTTTTATCACTCGGTCTGCTATAAACACTGACCGAATTGGTTGCTACACGCACGATAAAACTGTCATCAAAACTCGTTAAGCCACGCAGGGCAGGCGAAAATGCCAGCGAGCCAAGGCTTAAACCTCCGAGCTTGAGAAAATCGCGTCGGGATAAGCGAAGCGGTCTTGTGGACAATAGGGTCATGGTGGGAAAATTGTAACCGAAAACAATGCCTTTTTTGAACAATCTAATTAAGCTCTTATTAAGACAACTACCCTCCAGGATGTGGAGGGTAGTTGTTCACAGATTCAATTGTCAGTTTAGGGTTCGACCACTTCAGGCAGCATCCCCTGGAACCTGATTTCCAGAGCCATGGTGTGGGCGCAGCGTTTGTGGGTCATGAAGAATTCGCAGTCGCAATTGAACGCACCGTTTTCAAAGGTGACATGGTGACTATTGTTATCGCCATGAAAGGTAACATCAAACTTGTTGAAGAGGAAACGATTTTGCTCCTCGGCATAGCGTTTTGCCTTTTCTCTCTTTCCGATCATTCCATAGTCCATGTTTAGTCTCCTTTCAGGAACGGAAAATAAAAAGCACGCGTAGGCACGCGTGCTCGTGGGCTAGATGATAATTTCCTTGTAGGTATCTACTCGCATAGGATGGGTACCTCAATGATTTCAGTATATTCGTAATCAAGGTGCAAGTCAACACCAATCGTGGCTCTGTCAGCAAATCGTACGGGAATCGTAAGGTTGGCCTACTCGGCCGGGACGCCCGCCGGAAGGTGCTCATCCCCGTTGTACGTAAGAATCAACGGCCATTTACGCACAATGAACCACATTCCCGCAATGCAACCGATCCCACCGCTAATCAGGGCAAACGGCGCCCCGAAGATCTGTGCCACCACGCCAGCTTCCACCTCCCCCAGCTGGGGACCCCCCTGAAAAAAGATCTGGTTGACGCTTGTCATCCTGCCCCGCAGGTGATCTGGAGTCTGCAGCTGCCGGATCGTATTGCGAACGATCGTGCTGACCGAATCGGCAGCGCCGATCACGGCCAGTGCGAACCACGAGAGCACCAGCATACCGCTGACTCCAAAGAGGATCGTGGCTGCCCCGAAGATAAACACAGATCCTAAAAACAATTGACCCTGCCTGCGAAGCTCGGGGAGCTGGGAAACCACGAGTCCCGCCGTCACCGCCCCCACGGACTGGGCAGCAGAAAGCCAGCCATATTCCACCACACCCACCTTCAGGATATCCTGGGCAATGATCGGCATCAGCGTGTTGGCAGAGGCAAAGAACGTTGCCACAAAATCCAGCAGCATGGTAGAGAGAATGATGGGTTTGCTCCGAATGAAATGGATCCCCTCGCGAATCGACGCCAGCGTGGCACCGGCGGCGCGTGCCGTCTTCGTTTGAGCAATGGGACCGATTAATAACAGCGCCAGGATCACTGCCAGATAGGAGGCAGCATTGATGTAATAGGTCGTTTCCAGCCCGCCAAAAGCGATCGCAAAGCCCGTCAGCGCCGGGCCGATGATCGCCCCCGTTTCCGCGGCGATGGAAGTCATGCTAAAGGCATTGGACAGGTCCTTGGGCGGGACCAGGTTGGGGATGAGCGCCTGGCGCGCCGGGCTGTCAAATGCCACGGCAATTGCCTGGAACGCGGTCAGGGCGTAAATGAGCCAGATATTGATCTGTCCAAAATCGGTCAGCAGCGCGAGGGCGAGTGCTGTGCAACCCGCCGCGGACTGGGTAACCAAAATCACCTTTCGACGGTCAAACGTATCCGCGACCACGCCGCCCACCAGCGAGAAAATGATGACCGGCAGGATCCGGGCGAGCCCCACCCCGCCCAGGGCAATCGGCTCATCCGTTAGCGTATGAATGTGCCAGTACAGCGCCCAGATCTGCATTCGTGTGCCAGCAATGGATAGCAGCTGCCCTGACCAAAGATAAAAGAAGCGGCGGTTTTTGAGCGCCGGGGGAATATGGATCATCAAATGTCCTTACAACAAGAAACAGAAGGCAAGCCTTCTGCTTCTTGTG
Organism: Anaerolineales bacterium; assembly: GCA_025938055.1. The sequence goes on from JAICQC010000025.1 coordinate 18,479, forward strand.
CAGCATGGAAATGGGCTATGTTCCCCAGTCTCGCAAATAGAGAAAATCGTACCCAATGGTACGGTTACTGAGTTTGGCAATCGGCGGCATCATACGCTTGAACTGGTTGCGCCGCACACGTTCAAGGACCGAATGTACGAACTTGGCATCGAATCCTTCTTCGATGCATTCCTGTGCGTTGTACCGCTGATCAACAATCAGGAACAAAAGCTTATCCACTTCCTCATAGGTGAAACCCAGTTCCCCTTCGTCGGTTTGCCCCACCCACAGGTCTGCAGAGGGAGGCTTGTCGATGATGACGCTGGGAATCTCCAGAGCTCGTGAAAGCTGTCGAACCTGAGTTTTATACAAGTCCCCAATCGGGTTAAGTGCGGAAGCCATATCGCCCCACATGGTGGTATATCCCAAAAGAATCTCTGTTTTGTTGCTGGTACCGATTGGCAATGCCTTAAACACCTCTGAGCGATCGTACATGACGATCATGCGAGCCCGCGCCATAATATTGCCTTTGCGCTTTTGGGACGTGTCTGGATCATGATTGATAAACGGATCGACCATGCCGGTGATGTCAATCGTCTCGCTCTGTGCCTGGAATTTGTCGATAAGCAGCTTGGCGTGTTCAAGCGAATCCGGTGAGGAGGTGCGATAGGGCAGACGCAAAGCCAGCACATTGTCTGAGCCCAGGGCTTCCACAGCGAGTGCAAAAGAGAGGGCAGAATCCAAGCCGCCAGACAGGTTGATGATTGCCCGCGTGAAACCCATGCGGTTCACTTCGCTTTTGATGAAGCCAACCAGGATCATCCGGGCAACATCTACATTGATGACAAGATCTATCATTTTACTTTTGTAAAATTCTCTGTAATTCTGACATCGTCAGATTCGTCCGCTCATCGCGCAGTAAGGGAAGCCTGGCGCGCGTGCGGCGCAGCTGATTCAGGTCAAGCTGGACAACCGTTAACGCTTCCTCAAAGTAGGGTCCCTGGGCGAGCAATTCTCCATTGGGATCATTGACCGTTGCACCGCCCCAAAAATGCAAGCCATCCTCATAACCCACACGGTTGCAGTGTACGACGAACGAGGTAAACATGCTGGCATAGGCTTTGCTGACACGCTCCACCCAGCGCGCCGACTCGAGTTTTTCCCGATCGGTCAATCCTCGCCCAGGTGATGCAGAGGAAAACAACATAATATCCGCCCCGTCCAGCCAGAGCAGATAGGGCGGCGAGGCATGCCAGAAGTCTTCACAGATTAGCAGCCCTGCCCTGCCAAAGCGCGTGTCAAATGAGCGCACCTTGTCCCCCCAGGCAAAGAAGCGCCCCTCGTCAAACAGCCCGTAGGTGGGCAGGTACACCTTATGATGCACATGCAGAACGCGTCCGCCGGAAAGATATGTGGATGCAATGTAAAAGCGGTGCCGAGAGTCCTCATCAACGAAGCCGATCACAAGGTCCAGATCTTGACTCGCCTTGAGGAGATGCTTGAAGATGGAATCATCATCGGTGGGTCTGTGCGCGACTCTGGCGACCAGATCCTGCAGGACATATCCCGTCAGAGACAGTTCCGGAAAGACAACCAGGTCAACGTTTTGTTTTTTTGCTTGTTCGATATAATCCAAATGTTTTTGGAGGTTGGATTCTACATCCCCGAGCTTGGTGGCAATTTGAGCAAGAGCCAGGTTGAGTTTCATCAACCCGAATCTTACCACTAAATAGTAGTACCCAAAATATACCGCGAGAGCAGGCGAACCGGTTTTAGTCCGTTATCATTCCCCTTCCAGAAGCTTTTTCAAACCATCCAACACGGTCTTCCAATTATTCTCAGAGTGTGCTTTCTCCTCTTCCGTAGCATTGTTATCCTGAGTGATCGTCACTTCCGTGCTATC
>JAICQC010000246.1 GCA_025938055.1 Anaerolineales bacterium
AAGAATGGTGCGTGAGCTTAACCTGATGATGTCGAAAACCATCAATATCCTGGAAGGAAAAAAGGATGGCAGAGGCAGGCGGGTCGTTACGCCGCAGCCATTCCCCACAGCGGCACACGTGAAGAGCGAGCCTCAGAAGAGGACGGCGCTGGAAGTGATCAACGAGATGGTCAAAGCACGGCTGACACAGCCCACCGTAGATGTCCTGGATGACAACGGCGTGCGCGGGCAGGGAACGATCGAAAGTGCAGAATATGAGTTGCTGCAGGAGCGCGGTCTGGAAGTTCGCGGGGTAAGTATAGGCACCCTGCGCTTTAACCCCAAGATCGAAGAGACGATCATTCAGCGCTGGTCCGCCACCTGGCTGCTGAACGCCACCATGGAAAGCGAGCAGGTGGAAAGGAAGCGCAGCCTCATGGAAACGCACGGGCAGGAAAAAGCCATCCGGCAGTACGCCGATTTCCTGAGCAAGGATCTGATCCAAAAGAGGCCGGTTGGCATCAAGGAAACTCTCAAGACACTGTTGATGCGGACGCGGACGCGGATCATCAATAACCACCAGCTACGCCAGCGCATGACCGACGAACAGCAGGACCTGGAAAATATCATCCGCTGGATCGAGGGGAACGGCTCATGACTGTATCTGTTTCCCCGAGACTCGGGGCTACGACTGAAACTCCCCTTAAAAAGGAACAGCAGCTGTTCGGGGAACTCTTTTCCCGTCTGATCGATGCGTTCCTGAACCGAATTTTCGACCTGCGGCCCGAAAAAGCCGCGCGTCGGACGCGCTACTTAATCCTGCTGTTTTTGGTGAGTATATTCATCGTCAGCTTAAGATTCTATCCTTTGGACTTATGGACGAAATATGTTCGGGATATACTTCTGTATTACCTGAATCCTGGCTACTCATCCATATACATAGGCAACCCGCTGGTCAATTTTGCCAACTTCTTCACGCATGTCTTTACCGACCCGCGTATATTCCAATATGTTCCAGTCTTCCTGGCGCCTTTTTTCATTGCGATGCAGGCTGCTTCTCTCTATCTCGCCGATATCTTTGAGCTGGACCATGTACGCGTTGCGAGAAGCTTTATCTGGGGGGTAGCACTTTCCGGCAGCGAGGAGACAATTCGTGTTAGCCAGGGAGGCATTTCGGAGGAAGCCCGGCATTCACCAACCTTTTTGATCGGCGGTCCCGGCAAGGTGATGGTCGACCTCGACTCGGTCGCCCTTTTTGAACGACCGGACGGCACTCCGCGCGTCATCGGACCAACGGCAAAGGAGCCAGGTGCACGAGCGACCCTGGGTGGCTTCGAGCGCTTCCGTCAGGCGATCGATACCCGCGATCATTACGTGGACCTACGTGACCAGGACCCCAGATCACAATCGGTAAAAAGCCGCAGCCTGGACGGGATCACCATCACAGCCACGGATGTGCACCTTATGTTTAGCGTGTACCGTGGAGGTGTCAAACCCTCGACGGCGAATCCCTATCCGTACAGCAGTGAAGCGATTGAACAGATTATTTATCAGGCAACCTCGCGCGTGACTCCCGAGCTTCCCAACCCGTCCACCTATGAGTTTTCATGGATCGATCGAATGATCCGGCTCATTCGCGGCGAGTTGGGTGCGTTCATGAGCCGAAACAAGCTGACAGCTTATTTAGCCAGCATCGGCATGCCGGAGATCGAAAAACTAAAGCAGCGTGAGGAAACGATCGGTGAACAGGTCCAGCAGATCACTGAATCCGAGCAGGAATCTTCCGCCGCGCCCGAACCCGAGCGCCCTCCGGAGTTTCAGCCGCGCCACAAAATCTCCAACCTGTTCACACAGTTTGCAGATCAATTTACAAAGAAAGCGCGCAGTAATGGTGTCGAGCTGCACTGGATCGGCGTTGGCACCTGGAAGACACCGGTCGAGATCGTGCCCGAAAAACACCTGGAAGCCTGGAAGCTTAGCAACGAAAATTTCTACCGCGAGAGTCCTGATGCGTTGAACGGAATCGAAGCGGAAGCGATTCTGCAAAAAACAATTGCCTTAATCCAGGATGTTCCCATTGCTGCTCATCAGCAGGCAACCACGGAAGAAAAGGACGCAAAAAAGGCAATGCGAGCCCTGCTCCTGGCGTATCACCAGCAATTGCTTGAAGCTGCTGAGTTCATGCGCGAAAAAGGGGAGGCAGTTCCGCCGCATATCGAGGAAGCCATCAGCCACATCAACAACATGTTCGGGCATTTCTTATAGGAAAGCATGGGACCTTTCGAAGAGAACATCGTTACCTCCAATGATGTCAAGAGAGCAATGAATATTGCCGTGTCTGTCGTCGCGCTCGAATCAACTGTGCTTACCCACGGTCTGCCGCGACCACAGAACCTGCAGCTGGCGCACGATATGGAACATGCCATCCGCGAGGAGGGCGCCACGCCTGCGACCATTGGCTTCCTTGACGGTTACCTGCATATCGGTTTGAGCGACAGCGAGCTGAACAGACTTGCGAACGAGAAAGAGGCCTATAAGGTGGGTCCGCGCGACTTTGCCACTGTCATCTCGCAGGAAGCCAGCGGTGGCACAACCGTCGCCGGGACGATGTTCGCCTGCAAACATGCCAATATCAAAGTCTTTGCCACAGGCGGGATCGGCGGCGTACATCGCGAATCCGCCTTCGATATCTCGGCGGACCTGCAGGCGCTGGCGACGATCCCGATGATCGTTGTTTGCGCCGGGGCAAAGGCGATCCTGGACCTTTCTGCCACACTCGAGTATCTCGAAACAATGAGCGTCCCCGTCATTGGCTACGGCACCGATGAATTTCCCGCCTTTTACTCACGCGAGAGCGGTCTGGATGTAAGCATCCGCCTCGATACCCCTCAGGAAATTGTCGAGTTTGCCAAAGCACACTGGAGCAGTGGCTTGCAAAGCGCGGTTCTTGTAGCAAATCCGGTTCCCCTGGCAGATGCCATTCCGGGATCCGAAATGGAGCCGATCATCGAAACGGCATCTCAGGAAGCACAGGGAAAACATATCCATGGGAAGGAACTGACCCCCTTTCTGCTTCAGCGCATCAGCGAATTGACCAAGGGAAGATCCATGCAGGCAAACCTGGCGCTGTTGTTAAACAACGCCCGCGTTGCGGCACGCATCGCACATGCCTGGCGCGTTGCCGCAAAACGAAGACTGGCATAACTATAGAACAGCTTGGACCTGGAGGGGGTACCATCAGCAAAGTAACGCAAAACCTTGACTTCTTAGAACATGTGTTCTATAATCGACCCAACTTGTCCTTTATTCGACAAAGGAGGTCGAAATGACTACATACCGTAGAGATGGGATTGCTGCTCTGTTCCGCGGCCGCCACTTCAACCGGGGCGCCGCCTGGGGCATGATCATTCTCGGCGCGCTGATCGCGTTTGAAGTTTCGAACTTCAACGCCACTCGTTTCGCGCTGCGTGATCTGTTGGGTGAGCTGACGTTCGGCGGAATCCGCTGGGCAACGCTTCTCGCCATTGCCTTTTGTGGAATTGACTTTGCAGGCATCGCCCGCATCTTCACGCCCGAGCAGGGAGCCGACGAACCCAAGGAGGTCTATTACCTGTTTGGTGCCTGGTTCCTGGCTGCGACGTTTAATGCAATCCTGACCTGGTGGGGCGTGTCGATCGCCATTATGAACCATGCCAGCGCATCAGGCGGTGCGGTGATCAGCACAGCGACCATGACGAAGGTGGTTCCCATCTTTGTCGCCGCGATGATCCTGCTGATCCGTGTTCTGATCATCGGTTCGTTCTCGCTTGCCGGTGACCGTATGTTCACAACCGACTCGCGTCGTTCCTACAACAGCCCGCGCCCACAGCAGACCTATTCGGCTCCACAATCAGCGCTTCGCCCGGCCTCCAGCCTAAATCGACCGGTCCAGCAGAGCAGCCCGACCTTCCGCCCTGCCCCGAAGACCAACCAACAAACATCCTTCTCAAGACAGGAGCCTACGTATCATAACATCTATGGTCAGAACAATCCTGAACGCACCAACGACCGTTCCTACGACGCGTAAATTCTTAAAGGCTGTATCTTATATATTTGCTCAAGTAAAAACACAATTTAATATCCGAACTCGTTACGAGCTCGGGTCCCTTTCAAAAAATTGAGGAACCCTACTATGTCCCGTGCTCGCTTCCAAGATCAAGATGACTGGCAGACAGCCGTGGCCTCTGAAAATGGTAGCGGCTGTTTGTCTTTTTATGTACTTCCACCGCTTGCAGCGCTTGTGATTGCAGGTTTTGTGGCGTTCCTGGCTTTTAAATCGCCATTCTCGCCGGCAGCACTACCGATTGCTTCGCACAATTCAACCCTGGTGCTTCAAAACTCTGCACCTCCCATCAACAGCGTGATGCCGGAAGACCGGGCGCCGGTCTGGTCCTTCTCGTCTGATAATTCCGCCTCCGCCGGGGGGATTTCACCGATCTTTACCAAGGAAATCCAGCATTGGTCTAACGACATCGTGCGCTGGGCAAACGCGGCAGGCGTGGACCCCAACCTGGCTGCCACTGTGATGCAGATCGAATCATGCGGAGACCCGCGAGCGACCTCGCGCTCAGGAGCCACAAGCCTGTTCCAGGTAATGCCCTTCCATTTCAAGTTTGGCGAGAATCCTTACGACCCTGAGACCAATGCACTGCGCGGTCTGAATTATCTTTCACGTTCGCTTCAAGCAGGAGGAGGCAATCCGCGTCTGGCGCTGGCTGGCTATAACGGCGGTATCGGTGTGATCTCGCGCGGCGAGGGAGGCTGGCCCTCAGAAACCAAACGCTATGTTCTATATGGGGGACCGATCTATCAAGATGCCAGCAGCGGCGCGACCTCCAGTGCCAGCCTGATAGAGTGGTATCAAAAATACGGAGCCGGTCTTTGCGGGCAAGCTGCGCAGCGACTGGGAATTCCCTAACCTGCTCCTGGTTTTTTCAAAAGCCGCCGTGAAGGCGGTTTTTGTTTTATAGCAGGCTTCCTGGATGAAATATCCGTTGTCAGACTGTCAGCCTGACCTTCCGCCTACTGGCTATTTCGATACAGCGGCAGCCAGATCGCAAATGTGGTGCCTTTTCCCTCCTGGGAGTTGACTTCGATCCTCCCACCGTGACGTTCCACGATCCAGTTCGCGATGGAAAGCCCCAACCCAAAGCCTGTGGTTTCTCTGCGTGTGCGTGACTTCTCGGCGCGGTAGAACCGCTCGAAGATGTGAGGCAGGTCTTCGGCGGGGATGCCAGGTCCGGTGTCACGACAAATGATGCGTGCCTGTTCCCCGATCTTCTCCAGGCTGAGGAAGACCTCTCCGCCCTGTGGCGTGTACTGGATCGCATTGGCGAGGAGATTGATGAATACTTGTTTGAGACGGTCGCGGTCACCGTTAACATAGGCCTGGTCGATCTCATTGAGCCGGATATGCACCCTATTCCCGGCAATGATCGTCATCTCCTGAAAAACTTCTGTGATGAGCAAGTCCAGCTCGACACGCTTCATACTGAGCGTTAGCTTGCCCGATTCTGCCTGTGCCAGCAGGAGCAGACCACCCACAAGCCGCGTCAAGCGTCCTGCTTCCTGATTTATACTCGTCAATGACTCTTCATCAAGGCTTTTCATGCGTCGCATCAAGTCCACGTTGCCCTTAATCACGGTCAGCGGCGTTCGCAGCTCATGGCTAACATCTGCGAGGAGACGCTGCTGCGAAGTAAAAAGCGCCTCGAGCCGCTCGAGAGTCTGGTTGAAGGAATCGACCAGATTGCCGATCTCATCGTTTTCGGGTCCCTGGTAAGGGATACGGCGGGAAAGATCGTCTGCGCGGTTGATCTGCTCGACCGTTTCGGTGATCGCACCCAGAGGCTTGAGCGTCTGCCCGAGGGTAAACCAGACGACGATCCCGGAGAAGAGCACAGCCACCAGCCAGATGATCGAGAGGATGTCCGTTAAGCTGGCGCGGGCTGCATCCACGACCTCGAGGCTGGATGCCAGCTGCAGGACAGCAATGATGTTTTCATCCTTTTGCAGGGGGATGCTGAGCACGCGAATATGCGAGCCCTCTTCGCTTGCATCCCGGTAGACTGGATAATCGATATGCAAAGCAGTTGGATCAAGAGGTTTATTAGCATAGTGATCGGGTGTTCCGAAACTTGATTGCAAGTCCCCATCCAGCCCCCATACCTGCATGTAAATGTCAGGACTAATATCCGTCGATTCCAGGCTGGCATCCACCTTGCCAAGCGGCGTGATCTTGATCTTTTGAAGGACGACCGCCTGTGCCGCTTCCAACTGGTCATCGGTAGTATTGAACAACAGCGCGGTGACAACAATAATCACTGCCGCGCTGATCACAAGAAGGATTCCGCCCATGAGTGTGGAATATAACAGGGTCAGGCGGAGCCGAAGTGACACGGGTATTAATAAGTTGTGAATAGCAGACTAGGGGTTTTCGCGCAGGACGTATCCTACTCCACGGACCGTATGAATGAGGCGAGGTTCATCCTCACCCTCCAGCTTCTGACGCAGGTAGCGGATATACACTTCAAGGACGTTGCTCTCACCACCAAAATCATATCCCCACACACGGTCGAAAATCACTTCACGAGTGAGCACCTGTTTGGGGTGCCGCAGGAAGAGTTCGAGCAATTCATATTCTTTTGCAGTCAGCGAAATCTGGCGGTTGCCGCGCGAGGCTTGCCGTGAGCCGGTATCCAGCGTCAGGTCGGCAAATTTCAGTACAGGAACGCGCTCCGGCTGTGTCCGGCGCAGGAGGGCGCGTACGCGCGCCAGCAGCTCATCCAGATTGAACGGCTTGATCATGTAGTCGTCGGCACCGGCGTCCAAACCCTGGATGCGGTCCTGCACCGTATCTTTGGCAGTTAACATTAAGATAGGGATCGAGCCGCCCGTTCTCAGGCGATGGCAGACCTCCAAGCCATCCATGCCGGGCAACATCCAATCCAGGATGACAAGATCAGGAGTATGGTCACGTGCCAGGATCAACCCCATGCGGCCATCGGTCGCTGTATCCACTGTGTAGCCTTCATAAGCGAGGCCGCGCTGAAGCAGTTTCAAAATTTGCTGATCGTCTTCGATAATCAAAATACGCTCATTCATATGATTTGCTCCCTCCAAAATATACCACAACTTGCG
>JAICQC010000192.1 GCA_025938055.1 Anaerolineales bacterium
CTCCTCTGAACCCGATTCACCCCAAATCGCTAATTCATCAAAATATCCTGAAGTACTCCCCATCCTGCCGCTGCGGGGTGTGGTTGTGTATCCACAGACCGCCGTACCACTGACGGTGGGCCAGCCGCGTTCGGTCAAGCTGGTGGATGAAGTCGTCGGCGGCGACAAGCTAGTCGGGTTAGTGGCAGCCGTCAACCCGGAGCTGGAGTCGCCGGGACCTGGCGATCTGTATCGGGTAGGAACGATCGCAATTGTCCATCGGTTGCTGCGCGCGCCGGATGGGACTCTGCGCCTGCTCGTGCAGGGTATGGACCGTTTCCGCCTCGGCGACTTTGTGGCGGAAGAGCCGTATCTAAAGGCGAAGATCGAACTCGCCCCGGAAGTGGTGGAAGAGGGCCTGGAGATCGACGCGCTGGCTCGCAATGCCCGCGACCAGTTCCAGCAGATCACCCAGATGATTCCCTCCTTCCCGGAGGAACTGGCTGGGTCAATCACATCTGTGGAAGACCCTCTCCAAACCGCGTACACCATCGCGAACTTCCAGCGCATGGATATCAAGGACTCGCAGGAGCTCCTCGAGATCAATTCCGTTGCCGAAAAGCTAAAGAAATTGATCGGTCTGCTCGTGCGCGAGGCTGAGGTCTTGCAGCTTGGGCAGAAGATCCAAAACGAAGCGCGCGGCGAGATCGAAAAGGTCCAGCGAGAGTATTTCCTGCGCGAGCAAATGAAAGCCATCCAGAAGGAACTGGGTGAAAAGGATGAGCAGGCAGCCGAGACCGAGGAGTTCCGCAGGAAGATCGAAGAAGCTCACATGCCTGAGGAAGCCGATAAACAGGCACGGCGTGAGCTGGAACGCTTATCACGCCTGCCGACCGCCGCCGCCGAATATGGCGTGATCCGCACGTACCTCGATTGGCTGGTTTCTCTACCCTGGTCGAAAGCAACGGAGGATAACCTCGAGATCGGGCATGCGCGCCAGATCCTGGATAAAGACCATTATGGTTTGCAGGATGTCAAGGAAAGGATTCTGGAATTTCTTGCCATCCGTAAACTGCGCCTCGACCGCAAGGATGAGGTAAAAACTCCCTCAGACGACAAGATCCGCCGCGAACGCGAAGGCGTGATCCTTTGCTTTTTGGGTCCTCCGGGTGTTGGCAAAACGTCTTTAGGACAATCCATTGCGCGCGCGATGGGGCGCAAGTTCGTGCGTGCGTCGCTGGGAGGTGTGCGCGATGAGGCCGAGATCCGAGGGCATCGCCGTACTTACATTGGTTCGATGCCCGGGCGTATCTTGCAGGCTCTGCGGCGGATTGAATCGAAGAACCCCGTGTTCATGCTGGACGAGATCGACAAGCTGACCTTCGACTTTCATGGTGACCCAGCCTCGGCATTGCTCGAAGTGCTCGACCCCGAACAAAATACCGAGTTCCGTGACAATTATCTGGAAGTGGCGTTCGACCTCTCACAGGTATTCTTCATCACCACAGCCAATACCCTGGAGACCATCCCCGGACCCCTGCGTGATCGCATGGAGATCATCTTCCTTGCAGGCTACACCGAAAGCGAGAAGATCGCGATTGCCACCGGCTATCTGATTCCACGACAGGTCCGTGAAAACAGCCTGCGCGAGAATGAAGTTTCATTCACCGAAGACGCCCTCCGCAAGATTATCCGTGAATATACACGCGAGGCTGGTGTCAGAAACCTGGAGCGCAAGATTGGCGCAGTTTGCCGTAAGCTTGCCACGCGGATCGCCGAAGGAAAACTCGACGAAGCAAAGATTACACCTGCGCTGGTGGAGGAATATCTCGATCATCCCATCTTCCAGGGGAGTGAGGAACTGAACCAGCGCACCTCTATTCCAGGTGTTGTCCCCGGGCTGGCATGGACTCCGTATGGTGGCGACGTTCTCTTCGTGGAAGCGACGAGCATGCCTGGCAGCAAGGGCTTCCAGGTGACCGGCTCGATCGGCAACGTGATGAACGAATCAGCGCGCGCCGCGCTGTCATTCGTGCGTTCACGCGCCAAGCAGCTTGGTCTGGATACCGACTTCTTCAACCACTCTGACATCCATTTGCATATTCCATCCGGCGCGCAGCCCAAAGACGGTCCATCCGCGGGTGTGACGATCGCCACGTCGCTTGTCTCCCTCATTTCTGGTCGCAAGGTCAAGCCGAAGGTTGGCATGACGGGCGAGATCACATTAAGGGGGCAGGTCCTTCCAATCGGCGGCGTCAAGGAAAAGGTGCTGGCTGGGCATCGCACCGGTTTACGGACGATTATTCTGCCAAAGCGCAACGAACAGGATATCGATGATGTGCCGGATGAGATCAAGAAAACCATGAAATTTATTTTTGTGGAAACGGTGGATGAAGTTCTCGATTCAGCTTTGGAAGCAAAGCGGAAGGCAGCACAAACAAAAACCACTTCCAAAAAGAAAACTGCGTCAAGGAAAACAAAGTCAAATGGCAAAAGTGCTGCTCGCGGAAGATGATCCCACCATGGTGTCGCTCCTGAAAACCCTTCTCGATATGGAGGGGTTCGAAGTTCTGGCGTTGGACGTGGATTCGGATGTCGCTGCTGTGGTTCAGCGGGAAAAGCCACATGCTCTTTTTATGGATGTGCACCTGGGCGGGCAGAGTGGCATGGAGATCCTCGATGCCATTCGAAAGGAACAAGACCTGGCAGACGTTCGTATTGTGATGACGTCTGGCTTGAATGTAAAAGAGGAGTGTATCAGCCGAGGGGCTGACGCTTTTCTTCTCAAACCGTTTATGCCGGATGATTTGATACGAGCCCTCAAACACTAAACCAATTCACTGTGATTTCTCCGCCCATCCGTATTCGTGAATTTCATTTCCCCACCGATTATCAGCCGGTGTATCAGTTATGGACGAGTATTGAGAAAGGCGTCAGGACGGGTCGTTCGGATGCACCTGCCGAGATCGAGAAAAAGCTTACCCGTGATCCTGAGCTCTTTCTTGTTGCCGAATCTGAACGGGGCATCATCGGCTCTGTGATTGGTGGTTTCGATGGGCGCCGCGGCTTGATCTATCACCTGGCTGTTGCGGCATCGTTTCGCGGGGCGGGAATTGGTTCCGGCATGATGGATGAGATAGAAGAGCGCTTGCGTGCCAAAGGCTGCCTGAAGTGTTATTTGCTTGTCACCAACGATAACCCTGAGGCGGAAGTGTATTACCAGCACCGCGGCTGGCAGCCCATGGACCATATCCATTTGTATGGGAAAGAACTGCAATGACGATCCGGTTTGGAATCCTGACTCTCTCAGACCGGTCTTCACGCGGCGAACGCGCGGACTCCTCAGGACCAGCGCTTGCAGACCTTGTCCATGCTGAAGGCTGGACGGTAGTAAAGCAGTCGCTCCTCCCCGACAACGAATCAGCCATCCGCGAGGCGCTGGTTTCCTGGGCCGACAGCGGTGAAATGGATGTGATCCTCACCACCGGCGGTACCGGTTTTTCTCCGCGCGATGTAACTCCGGAAGCGACGCGAGCTGTCATCGAACGGGAGACTCCCGGCCTTGCAGAAGCCATGCGTGCAGCGAGTCTGAAAATCACATCACATGCCATGTTATCGAGGGTCGTGACCGGTATTCGCGGGAAAACGCTGATCATCAACTTGCCCGGCAGTCCCAAGGGCGCTGTAGAGAATTTGCGGGTTGTGATTCCTGTTTTGCCTCATGCCGTCCAGCTGCTCCATGAAGACCCTGCCTCTGAGTCTACTCACTAGCTGTGGGGTTATACCATTGTGCTCTCTGGTATAATCCCGCCGCTCCTGACTGCACTGCAGTCGTCATCTCACACAAGGAAATGCAAGAATGATTGATGTAAATGAACTTCGCAAGGGTGTTACTTTCGAACTGGATGGCAGCCTCTACAAAGTCCTGGACTACAGCCACAACAAAACTGGCCGCGGCAACGCCAACATCCGCATCAAAGCTCGCAATCTTCAAACAGGCGCGAATATTGAACGAACTTTCAACTCAGGTCAGTCTGTGCAGGATGTGAGGCTTGATTTTCACAACGTCTCTTATCTCTATACCGACGGGGAGTATTATCACTTTATGGATAACGAGACGTTCGAACAGCCTGCCATTCGCGGTGAGATGCTTGGCGATGATGCCTACTACCTTAAGGAAGGCATGGAAGTCAAGCTGACATTCTATAATGGTGCACCACTCGATATTGAAATTCCCAGTTCGGTGGATCTGAAGGTGATCGAGGCGGAAACCGCCATTCGCGGCGATACAGCTACCGGCGTGACCAAAAAAGTAAAAACCGAAACCGGTCTGGAAGTCAACTGCCCGCAGTTTGTAAAGGTCGGTGACACCATCCGCGTCAACACTGAAACGGGTGAGTACGTAACGCGTGTGTAAGATTATCTGACTTTGGATTTTTTCTTCTGCAAGAGCCTTGCGACGGTTGTGTGAAAAGCCACTGCGTGCTAAAAACAACCTTCGCAAGGTTTCATTTTTAACGCTTATAAATTTTTTATCTTTTCATCCTATAATTCATCTACTATGAGAACTCCTGCCGGGACGGAATGTCCCTACTTCTATGGTGATTACTTCCGCGGGCGCAACGTGGAAGAGTGTCGTTTGCTGAGAGCCGCAGGCGAGCGCTGGACACGCGATCTGTGCAAGACCTGCCCCGTGCCCGGCATTGCCCGTGCCAATTCGTGTGAACATTTGAAATTGTCCCCAACGGTCGCCAGGCCGATCGATGCGTTGTTTCAACGGCGCGTCCGTGTGGCTGCATACTGCGAAAAAACGAAACGGAATGTCAGTGAACCGCACGTGGGCTGTGGGGAATGTCATGTCCTGCCATTCAAGTTTGAAATCAAATCCTGAGAGTCTATAGCAGGGTGGCCCTGCAAGAGTGGATATGTCTCTAACATTGCTGCTCGACCTTGATGATACATTGCTCGATACAAACTTGGACGCTTTCATGCCGGCGTATTTCCAGGCGCTTTCGCAGCATATGGCAAACCATACGACGCCGAACTCCATGCTGCGCGCGCTGGTCGCGGGCGTGAACCTGATGAATGAAAGCGAAGATCCGATGCAGACCCTGGAGGAGATCTTCGATGCGGACTTCTATGCCGCTCTTGGCGTCACCAAACACGATCTTATTCATGTGATTGAGGGATTCTACGACAATGTTTTCCCCACTCTCCGTGAGCATACGCGGCCCAGACCCGATGCGGTTCCTCTAATCGACTGGGCAATCTCGCGGCGTTTTCGGGTCGCCATCGCCACAGACCCTCTTTTTCCGCGCAAGGCAACGTACCACCGTTTGCGCTGGGCGGGCTTTGACCCGGATCGATTCGAACTCGTCTCCACTTTTGAGCATTTTCATTTCACGAAAACGCACCCTGCTTATTATGCCGAAGTGCTCGGGCGGCTTGGTTGGCCAGAGGGCTCCGTGTTAATGGTCGGAAACGACCCCGCACGGGATCTGATTCCCGCGCACCGGCTTGGGCTGAAGACATTTTTCATTGATGGTGACTCTGCTTCCAGTCCCGGCTTTGAGGCGGGACGCGGTAAACTGGCAGACCTGCGCCCATGGCTTGAGTCGACAGATCTATCCACGCTTGAGCCGTCGTTTAAATCCCGTGAAGCGATTCTCGCAATAATGGTTTCTACACCGGCAGTTCTGCGGAGTCTATCCTCCTCGCTGGCAGAGGAAGGCTGGCGGAAGGAACCCTCGCATGACGATTGGGCGTTGAATCAGATCGTTTGTCATCTGCGGGATACGGAACGCGAGATCCACCAGATGCAATTGGATCTAATGGTGGAACGCGAGGGCGCTTTCATTCCACGTCCGGACAGTGGCGTATGGGCAAACGAACGTGAATACTTGAACGTGGATGGAAGTGCCGCGTTGACAGAATTTGCCTTTGCGCGAATCGGCAACCTGAAACTGCTAAAGGCGCTGGACGAACAGACCTGGTCTCGCAGCGCGCGCCACGCGATCTTTGGTCCAACCGATTTCCTGGAAGTAACAAGTTTTATGGCAGATCACGACAGGCTGCATGTTCAGCAGGCATGGAAGACGTTGAAGAGCGTGTAGGTATGCCGCGTCTATTTTCGCAAAGCTGTGTTATAACAGCCTAGAAGTTGGAGGGCAGTCATGCACTGCCCTCCATTCTATAAGGAGACTTCTTTTATGAGCAGACGAGTGGTCGTCACAGGGATGGGATGTATCAGCCCTGTAGGCAACAATGTCAAGGAAACGTGGGAATCCATTCTGGCTGGCAGTTCTGGCGCAGCGATGATCACGCATTTTGATGCAAGCAGACATAAGACACGCTTTGCCGCGGAGGTAAAAGGGTTTGATCCGGTGGCTTCCTTTGGTCCCCGTGAGGCGCGCAAAATGGATCGCTTCACGCAGTTCGCGGTATATGTCGCGGCGGAGGCTCTTGGACAGGCGGGCTTACAGATCGATGATTCGAATCGCGATCGGGTGGGAATCGTCGTGGGGTCGGGGATTGGTGGGATTGGCACCCTGTTGGATAACGCAGAGGTGATGCGCGAGCGCGGACCGGAGCGCGTCAGCCCCTTTCTCGTTCCGATGATGATTGCAGACAGCGCACCGGGCATGCTTGCCATCCGCATTGGCGCGCGCGGTCCAAATATGGCGCTTGCAACGGCTTGCGCTTCGGGAAACAACGCGATCGGAGAGGCCCTCGAGATGATCCGGCGCGGCGCAGCAGACGTGATGCTCGCTGGTGCGTCGGAGGCAGCATTGGTGCCGGTTGCCATGGCAGGCATGAACGTGATGACCGCGCTTTCGACGCGCAATGATGATCCGCAGACGGCTTCACGTCCGTTCGATAAGGACCGAGACGGTTTCCTGATGGGCGAAGGCGCCGGTATGCTGGTTCTGGAATCGCTCGAACATGCACAGGCGCGCGGCGCGCAGATCCTGTGTGAGGTCTCGGGCTATGGCACGACCGATGACGCACACCATATTTCTGCTCCAGCGGAAAATGGCGCGGGCGCAGCTCTCTCGATGAAGCTGGCGTTGGAAAATGCAAATCTGAGTTTGACTGACATTGGATATATCAACGCACATGGGACGTCGACGCCGCTGAACGATAAAAGCGAGACGGCTGCCATCAAAACCGTCTTTGGCGAGCAGGCATATAACATCCCGGTCTCTTCCACCAAGTCCATGACGGGTCATTTGCTGGGAGCTTCCGGGGCTATCGAAGCCGTGTTTTGTATTCTCTCGATCCGCGAAGAAATACTGCCTCCGACGATCAACTACCGCACCCCCGACCCGGAGTGCGACCTGGATTATGTTCCGAATGAGCCGCGCAAAGCTTCGCCCAAACACGTTATGTCGAACTCGTTTGGCTTTGGCGGACACAATGCGACGTTGATCTTTAGTCGTTTTGAGGGATAAGTAATAAGACCAGACAGGTTCTCAAAGCCTGTCAGGTCTGTTCTGTATAGAGGAGCAAGTTATGCCATATGCACATATCACAGGCTGGGGTATGTCTGCGCCTGAGCCTGTTCTGACCAATGATGACATTTCGAAGCTGGTCGAGACAAATGACGCCTGGATTCGTGAGCGCACCGGGATTCGTGAAAGACGAATCGCGCGCGAAGATCAATTCCCGTCCACGCTTGCCGTGGAAGCTTCCGTCAAAGCACTTACGGTAGCGAATCTGCGCCCGACAGATCTCGACCTGATCATCTGCTCCACTTCTACGCCTGAGTATATTTTTCCGGCAACTGCCTGTATTATCCAGGACCAGCTTGGCGCCACCAAGGCTGGCGCGTTCGATCTGCTGGCAGCCTGCTCCGGCTTTATCTATGCGTTGAATATGGGTGCACAGGCGATCCGCAGCGGCTCGATCAAGAGTGCGCTCATCATCGGGTCTGAGACCCTCTCGCGTTTTGTGGATTGGAAAGACCGCAACACTTGTATTCTATTTGGAGACGGTGCAGGTGCGTTTGTTTTGCAAGCGAGCGAGCAGCCGGGCGGTGTGCTTTCCGCGGTGATGCATTCAGACGGGTCCGGGGCGGACCTGCTGACGCTTGCAGGGGGAGGCAGCCGGTATCCTGCCAACGAATCGACGCTCCTCGACGGCAAGCATTACATCCAGATGGATGGGAAGGAAGTCTTCCGCTTTGCCACACGCGTGATGGCTTCTGCGACCCAGGAGGTGTTAGCCTGTGCTGGGTTGAAGATTGAAGATGTGAAGTGGATTGTGCCTCATCAAGCCAATATCCGCATCATCGAAGCGGCGGCACGCGGACTCAAGCTACCCATGGACCGTTTCATTGTTAACCTCGAGCGCTATGGCAATACCTCCACCGCCTCCATCCCGATTGCCATGGTGGAGGCGGTGGAGAAGGGGCAGATCCAGCCCGGCGAAAAAATCGTCATGGTGGGGTTCGGGGGAGGACTTACATGGGGAGCACTCGCCGCCGAATGGACGGGTCCAATTCCGAGCAAGGGTCACGTCCACCCGGAACAGTACCGATTCTTTGCACGCTTGCGCTCCGTGGTGCGGCGCGCGCTGCGCTTCATCGAGGGCTTGCTGTACCGCCGCGAATTATAGTGTGGTCAATCA
>JAICQC010000202.1 GCA_025938055.1 Anaerolineales bacterium
AATGCCAGGTCATGGAAAGAAGGCATCCTCGTGGGACTGGGGCATGGAGGTGTAGAGGCGCTGCTGCTTGGCATACTGGCGGCTGTTACGTTCGTGACCATGATAGGCTACCGCAACATCGACCTATCCACCGTGCCAAGCATTCCCGCCGATCAGCTAGAGCTGGCCCGGCAGCAGGTCGAGGCATACTGGTCGTCGCCCTGGTATATTGCTCTGCTCGGATTCGTGGAACGCATCTTTGCGATCTGTCTGCATCTTAGTTTCTCTGTTATGGTGCTTTACAGCGTCGTGTATCGCAAACCGCTCTGGTTCTGGCTGGCTCTCCTGTGGCATGCCTTTATAGACGCAGTCGCTGTGTACGTTGTTCAGGAAGTCGGGGCATTGGAGGTGGAAGGCATCGTAGCGATCTTTGCATTGATCAGTTTGTGGATCATCTTCAGGCTGCGGCAGAGCTTTTTGAACGATGAGCCTCGAACGCCTGAGCCGGAGACCGCAGCTATATAAGGGCAGGCAACGAGGAAACTTTCTCTCCTCGAGGAGATTCATATCCGTCTGATTCGGGCGGATATTTTATTTTGCGAGCATATAGAACAAATGTTCTATATAATAAAGAAGGTAAAATTCATAGCATGCGCAGGGTGCTGCTCCCCATCATCGTTACTCTTTCACTCGTCATTGGTGCATCCATCTTAACGCGCGGACATCAATGGGGAGATGATTTTGCCTGGTACATTTTGCAAGCCAAAAGTATTTTGACCGGTACCATAGACGAATTCATGGAGCAAAGCGCATTCACGAACGGCGAATCCACCACCCACCTCGGTCCTCTCGCCTATCCATGGGGATATCCACTGATCCTGACGCCTGTATATGCTGTCAAAGGGATCAGTCCGCTGGCGCTGAAATTTCCGGGGCTATTTTTTTACGCTGGATTTTTGATCTGCCTTTATCTCCTGATGAAAGATCGCCTCCCACAGACAGAAAGCCTGCTCATCGTCTCCCTGTTTGCATTCAACCCTTTGCTGATTCAATTCCTTGACCAGATCCTTTCGGATATTCCCTTTCTCTTCTTTTCAACTCTGTCGCTGTACCTGATGACCCGCTCCGGCGTGCGCGGTATTACTCATTATATGTTGATCGGCACGGCAATATTCTTTACAACGTTCTTACGCGTAACAGGCATATTATTGCTGGGCTGTTTTTTGATCGTCGAGTTTTTTCGATTATTGGGTAATCGCAAAGATCGAACAACAGTAATAGGAATTATTCAAGGTTCGTTGATTATCTGCTTTACGTTCGCGGTTTTATGGATCTTAAATCTTTTATTATTTCCCAGCGGAGGTGAATCATACCTCTCACAATATTCGCAACTGCTCGAGACTGCCAAAGGATTTATACCTGCATATTTTAATGTCTTCAGTCTGTTTTTCGGCGCCACACAGGGTTGGAAGTACCTGTATTACTTTGTGGTAATTTTCTTTCTGGTGGGAGCCTGGAATCGGCGAAAGCAGGAAACGGCCTTTCTCTTATTTTTTGTTCTCTGGATGCTTGTCCATATTACGTATCCCTACTGGCAGGGCGCGCGTTATATCTTCCCTCTGCTGCCTATCTTCGTTTATTTTGCCTTTCAAGGTATGAAAGTTATCACAAACAAGTTGTCAGACAATTTTCGCGCTTTAGGACAGGGGGCAGTATACGGTTTTTGGATTTTAATCGCTGGGATCTTCCTGTTTACATCCACCACGAAGGCGTATGTAAACTTGCAGAATAACCGCGCGATCAACGGTCCCTTTGACCCTTTCAGCACCGCCGTGTACAGCTATATAAAGGAAAAGACGCCGCCGGATAGTGTGATCGTCTTCTTCAAGCCGCGCGTGATGGTGATGATGACGGATCATCCCACGATCATGAGTACGGAATGCGACCGCATGTATAAGGGAGATTACCTTGTCTTGAGCAGAAAAGTTGGGGAGAATCAGCAGATCACTCCCGAAGATATAGATACCTGCAACCTGCCTTTGGATCAGGTGCTGAAAAATAACAGATTTGTTGTCTACAAACTAGAGAAGTAGCTTGAATCTGTATCGCGAAATCTGTACACTGTAGATATGACAACGGGTCAACTTCGCGATCTGGAGAACCAGCCTCAGCAACTCAAGCGTTTGGTCGAGTTAAGTGTTACGCTCAATTCAACTCTCGATCTTGATGACCTTCTCCAGCTTGTGACCGCCACTGCTACCGAACTTTTGGATTGCGAAGCCGCGTCTATCCTATTGTACGACGAAAAGAATCCGCGCCTTTTCTTCGCGGCTGCCACCGGTTCAGATCCGGAAAAACTGGCGGAAATCCCCGTCCCGATCGAGAACAGCCTGGCTGGGACCATCTTCCGCACCAATCGCCCCATTATTATCAACAACGCGGAAAAAGATCCACGTCACTACTCCCTTGTTTCGGAACACATCAAATTTAAAGTGAAGACCCTGCTCGGTGTGCCAATGCCTATCAAAGATAGGACGGTCGGTGTATTGCAGGCAGTCAACAAGAGACGCGGCGTGTTCGATGATCATGATGCCGCGCTTCTCGCCGTGACCGCCGCGCATGCTGCGATTGCGATCAACAACGCACGCTTACTGCGTGCAACGCAAAAGGCTCTTCAAAAAGTGAGGGAAGCCAACCAGCTCAAAAGCAATTTTCTGGCGCTGGCTTCACACGAGTTGCGGACTCCGCTTGGAATCATCATCGGCTATTCCACTTTTCTGAAAGAGGACTCAAAAGGCAGCCTCTCTGATCATGCAAGCCAGGTACTTACTGCAGCCAGCCAGATGCGTTCCATCCTGGATGAGATGAACAACCTGGCAATGCTCAAATCGGATGAGCTGACCCTCAAGCCGCAAAACGTCGCGATGGAGGACATCCTCGCCTACGCCTGTGAAGGGATCAAGGATCTCGCCTCCGCGCGCAAACAAAATCTGGTGTATGCATTTTCAGAAGAGCCGTATATCGTCAACGTGGACATCGATAAAACGGCTCTGGCTTTTGGCAACCTTCTCGGCAATGCCATTCGCTTTTCGCCGGAAGGCACCGATATTACCGTCGGCGTGACAAGGGATGGAGATCAGGTACTTGCATGGGTGCAGGATCAGGGCATTGGCATCCCCATTGATAAATTGGAAAAGATCTTCGAGGAGTTCTATCAAATCGAGCCGCCTAACACGCGTCAGTATGACGGACTTGGGATCGGACTCACCATCGCAAAGGGACTGATTGAAGCGCAGGGCGGAGAGGTCTGGGCGGAGTCACAGGGAAAAGGCGCAGGTTCAACGTTTAAAGTTCTGTTGCCCATGGCATAGCTCTCACCACGCTCCGACTGTGGGTCTCATCCTTCGTCGGGCACAGGATACACTCGATTCTCTGCTTCGTGCGACTTAAAGCAAAAGCGCCTTGTTTTTTGACAGGCGCTTTTTCCAATTCTCCTTGCTAACCAGCAGACTACCTGACTAGACAACTATTCCACTAGCCTAAATGCATCGGCATGATTACATGTAAGAACTGGTCATCGCCTACGGGGCGCACCACACCCGGCGCATTCGGCGCAGACGTTTCCAGCGCGACGTTGGGAGTACGGATCACTTCCAGCGCCTCACGCAGGAACTTGACATTGAACGCAATCAACAAGCCGCTGCCATCCACCGTCGCTTCGACGATGGTCTCATTCTTGCCGGTTTCCTCTGACGTCGCGGAAATTTCCACTTCACTCGGCTGCATCTCACTTTGCGCGCTTTTAATGTTCAAGCGCGCCACGTTCGAACCCTCGCGCGCGAAGATCTCCGCCTGCTTGCACGCTTTCAATAAAGAGGATGTGGAAACCAATGTGCGAGATTTATAGGAGCGCGGGATGATCTGCTGGAAATCGGGGAACGTCCCGTCGATCAGCTGCGAGACGACTTCCACATCCTTCACGCGGAAGACCACCTGTCCGCGTCCCTTGGGCAGAACCATGTAGATCGGTTCTTCGCCATCGGTTGCCACGCGCGCCAGTTCCTTCAATGCCTGGGCAGGGACGATCGCGGAAACGGGCGCAGACGAAGGCGTCGAAAGAACCGCCTTGCGGACCGAGAGTCTGAATCCATCTGCGGCAGCCATCGTCAGTTTGTCATTATCCACCTGCACGAGGACGCCCATCAGCACGGGGCGCGCCTCATCGGAGGACGCTGCGAATGCCACCTGATGGATCATCTCGCGGAAGTCACCGACGTTGATTTGCACCGCGCCGTCAAAATCAGGGACTGGCATGGGCGGGAATTCCTGCGCGTCGATGCACTTAATGTCGTTCGTCGAACTGCCGCCGCGTACATTGAGTGTCTGCGTCTGCATGTCGAGATTTAACAAAACCTGGTCGCTCGGCAGGGTACTGACCAAATCGGAGAACGTGCGAGCCGGCACAGTAGTAGAACCTTCCTCCTCGATGCGCGCCGGAATCCAGCATGTGATGCCCATCTCAAGGTTCGTGGCAGAAAGACGCAGCCGTCCCTCATCCGATGCGATCAATATATTGGCAAGTACAGGCAACGTACTGCGCGGCGAAACAGCCTTCGCAACCATTCCAAGCCCACGAGCCAAATTTTCTTGAAGGACAGTTACTTTCATATCACGTCTCCTCAGTAATGGAAGTCAATGTATTCCAATTTTACATCAATGCCCCTGACTATCACCTTAAACTATCCCACAGTCAATGAAATACCCAGTGCAAGCAGTATGAATAACAACTGCAACATGAATAAGGCAGCAAAGACATATACAACGGTCATCCACACGGAGCGCCCCATTTTTTGTCTGCGGATTTCCTGACCCTCTGCCAGCTGTTGCACCGATTCCGCTGCCTGTGCCGCGTCATCTGTCCAGACGATTCCGTTCGCGTCATTCTGGACCACGATCCGGCTCCCGTTGAACGCGCGTACCCATCCCGGCGCGTCCACAGCCACACTCCCGTTCAGGAGGAGCGCGTTGAAATTTCCTTCAGGTTTCTCATTCGGGTTTGTGACCGTCACCTGGACCTTTGATCCCAGCTTCATCAAGGCTGCTCTGATGGATTCGACAAAGCCATCTCCTGAGTCGACAACGAGCAACGCGTATTCGCTTTGCTTTTCTGCCAGTGAATCCGCCGTGGCAGCTCCATCCATGCGGAGAACGTTCAAGTGATACATCAATACCACACCAAACAGGAAGAGCAATTGGATGAGGTTTAATAATTCGTTGACGAAATCGCTTCCCGGGTCGCCGGTCAGAATGGCTCGGATAAGCAGATAGACTAGTCCCACGGCTGTCCCCATACCACCAATCACAGAACCAAACAAGACAAGATAAAGATAAATCTTTCGCAGCACAGAGCGGCGCGCGTGGTCGCCCATCTCACCTTCAGATAGCGCCTCTGCCTGCATAGGTCGCCACATGAGCAGCCAGAGAGGCAGCCCAACAACCAGAGAAGAAATGGATGTGGCAAGGGTGCTGCGCCTGGACTCGCTGATCACAATCCCTGAACCGGTAAGCGTATCAATAATGAAGGAGAACAATGTTGCTACACCTACAAACGCAACCGTCAGCCCGATGAACGCCAGGATATAGTTATAGAGCCGCTTGAGAGCAGACTGGCGGACTCGGTCGCCAGCGGCTTCGATGTGGCGGTTGAGCCAGTACCCGTAATACGCCCAGACGAGTCCAAGCGGCACGCCAATCGAAATGGGTCCGCCCACTTGCTGGACGAAGTCCCGCAGAGTCCAACCAGCGCCGAGCAGCCAGGTGACGACGGCGTTTACCACCAAGGAAGCCGCCGTGATCACGGTGATAACCCCGCCGAGCGCCAGAAAGTAAAGGATACCCAGGCGCAGCATCGAGCCCATTTCCGCGGGATCGGTCAGAGAGTCCTGGATGAGGCGCCACGAGTAGACCCAGACCGTCGTTCCGACGAGAATCAGCGCCAGCCCGTTGACTACGACTTCGCGTCCGAGTTCTCCCAAAACATCACCCGGGATGTAAAGGAGGAATTGCAGGATCTGTTGTGCGCCAAAGACGGTCATCAAAAGACCGTAGAGCATCCAGATATAACGATACAGCCGCCGGACTTCTGTGAAGTTCTCTTTATCAGGAAGAGTCGTCCATTCGCCGCGCAGAATATTCCAAAAATACGCCGCGACGATACCATTCATGATGATGGCGATAATATTGTCAGCGAGCGTCTGTTCACGGAAGACGCTGAACGCGCGTCCCACCCCCAACCCGGCACCCTGGATCAAGGTGCGGTCTATGAATGAAAGCAGGTTCTGAACAACGGGAATGAGCGTGGCGAGCAGGATCGCATAGAAGAAGACCGCGCGCAATGTGGCAGTTCTCTCCTCTTCATCGCGCACGGAAGCGCGCTGCGCCCACAACCAGTGGATCAGGAAGATTGGCACACCTACGAGAATCAAGGCAAGCGCCTGCGCGAGCGCGTCCGCGCCACCGGAGATGGTGTCATCCACAACCGAACGCAGCAGGCTGACCAGCCCCCACAAGACGATTTCAATGCTAATGAAAGCAACAAGATAAAAATATAATCGGCGAATGGATTTCATTGCGGCGGGTCCTGATACCAGTTGTAATCCCAGAAATAATAGGTTGGCATGGATGATAACTTCCACGCGCCGCCCTGTTTGACGAGTAGGGCACGCTGCACATCGCGGTAGCCGGTCGAGAACGGGTCACTGGGATTGTAGATGAGCGCGACTTCCACCGAGGCAGTCTCACTGCTGATCTCGGATTGACCGATATCCACCGCAGAGTTATCCGGGTTCACAATCCCCGTGAGGAAGGCATCCCTGAAGTCCTCATAGGCTGGCTTGTGATCGAGATCCGCAAGGTACCCGTAGGCTTTCTCGTAGTCGTCGTTGAGCACAGCCAGCACGTAGTTGTGGACCACCCCTTCAGGCATATCCTCTGAAACATAAGATTGCGTATCCATGCGAATGAAAAACACAGCCAGTGCAACCACCACCAATACTGCGATGCCGACCAAAATACCTGTGAGGAACCGGTCCTGTTTCATAATGCCTCCATGACTTATGCATTTTGATTGTATAGTCATTGAGGACAAAAGGCAAGGAGATCAAATCCAGCCTGCGTTTCGTCATCACTTGAGACAAAAACGCCGTCTTCTCAGCGAATGTTCCTGTTATACCGGTTACGGTATACTTAACTCACATTACCTCCAGGAGAAACCCATGACCGTCTCTGCCCCGCGTTGGGATCTTTCCAACGTTTATCCATCGCTTGAATCCAGTGAATTCAAAGCCGCGGTTGACGACTACAAAAAACAGGTCGCTGCGCTGGAACGATTCTTCAAAAACAAACTTAGCAAGGCAAATACAAAGACAAAAGCCAAGGATCTGGCTTCGCTTGTGGGGAAAGCCATCGACCAGATCAATTCGATCCAGACGCTTTCTGCCACCATCGTGCCGTTCATCTACTCATATGTAACTACCGATTCGCGCAACACGCTGGCAACGAAGACTCTCTCCGAATTCGAGCAAGCCAGCTTGCCGATGAACCAGCTAATGACCCAGTTCAGTGCCTGGCTTGGCAAGCTTGCGCCGAAGCTGGACCAGGTGATCAGGAACAGCAAATCCGCCGCGGCACATGCATTCATGCTGCGCGAGGCTGCCGAGCAAAGCAAATACTTGATGAGCGAAGCCGAGGAAGCGCTCGCCGCAGAATTATCGCTGAGCGGAGGCAACGCCTTCGGCAAATTGCAGGGAACGGTGACCTCCCAGCTTTCGGTGGACTTCGAACTGGACGGCAAGATCCAGAAACTGCCTATGCCCGCTCTGATCAACCTGCGCTCACATCCGGATGAAGACACGCGCCGGCGCGCCTATGAGGCGGAGAACCAAGCCTGGGAAACGGTCAAGGAAACGCTGGCAGCCTGCCTGAACGGCGTCAAGGGCGAAGCAAACACGCTGAACAAAAAGCGCGGGCGCAGGGACGCGATCCACTCCTCGCTCGACGCGGCGCGCATGGACCGCAAGACACTCGATGCGATGCTCGCCGCCATGAAAGATTCGTTCCCAATGTTCCGCAAGTATTGGAAGGCAAAGGCAAAGAAAATCGGCAAGGAAAAGCTTGCCTGGTGGGATATCTTCGCTCCCATGGGGAAGACCGACAGGGTCTATTCCTTCGACGAGGCGCGGGACTTCATCCTCGAGAATTTCGGGCAATTTTCGCCGG
>JAICQC010000367.1 GCA_025938055.1 Anaerolineales bacterium
ATGGCGGAACCATCCATAGCATAACTGAAACCTGGCTCAGAAAACCTAATTGAGTAAGGATTCAAAACGACCAGGCTGGTGTAACACATCTTCGATTTCAGCCCTGAAGTGAGAGAAGAAAGGAGAAGATCATGCTACTCGAGAACAAGGTCCCAGTGGCGCGAGCCTTTTCACGCGAAGGAGACACTCTTTTCCTTACTGACCATACCAAAGTAAAGCTTGAAAAGATCGCTGATGAAATTCGCTCAGGTGGCGGCTCGACAGAAACCGAGGTCGTTGATGCTCTCGATGAGCAGGGTGTGGATCAATTTGTCGATGATGTAGTCAGGCAGGCTGGGCAGATCGACATCTCCTTCAATCACATTGCCTCAGACCAAGCACATACAATCACTGCCACTGAAGTCAATATTTCCTGCGGCGCGATTGTTGATTAACAAGGAGATAGGAAATTGAATTCACAGCCAGACCTCGGAAATATTGCCCGTAGCATCATTGACTCTATCTTGTATATGGTGCTCGGCACAACGGATGAAAATGGGCAGCCCTGGGTTTCGCCTGTGTACTTCGCTTGTGAGAAATATAAAGAGTTCTACTGGATGTCATCTCCGAATGTGACACACTCACATAACATCCTTGTACGCCCGGAAGTAAGTATTGTGATTTTTGATTCTAGAATTCCGGTTGGTATGGGGCAGGCTGTGTATATGTCGGCTGTTGCGGGAGAGTTGACCGCGACTGAATTCGACCGAGGCATCCAGATCTATAACGGGCGATTTCAAAACCCTGCGGAGCACGGCGTACGCACAGTAGTGCCAGAGGATGTACAGGCGCCGGCTCCTTATCGTCTATATCGAGCAACTGTACAGGAACACTGGATACTGGATCCAACCAGTCGTCCGGATCATCGGATTTCTGTGCATATTTAATTCATAGGAAAACTTGTATGAAAACAGTCACTTCAAAAGATGGCACGAGTATCGCATTCGAACAGTCAGGTACAGGACCGGCACTCATTCTGGTGCACGGCGCGTTCATGCATCGAGTTATAGATCCACAGGCAGCGCAATTAGCTGACCTCCTGTCACCTCACTTCACGGTGTTTCATTATGACCGCCGAGGACGAGGCGAGAGTGGAGACACGCAGCCGTATGCAGTCCGGCGCGAGGTTGAAGACCTTGAATCTCTCATTGATGAAGCGGGTGGCTCGGCATTCGTGTACGGTATATCCTCTGGTGCAGCACTGGCAATGCATGCGGCGATCGAACTTGGCGGCAAGATCAAAAAACTTGCCATGTACGAGGCACCCTATAAGGGTGATGAGGAAGCCCGCCAAGACTGGAAAGAATTCAGGCTACAGTTGAATGATTTGCTCACGGCAGATCGGCGAGGTGATGCCGCGGCGCTCTTTTTGACCTTGGTAGGCATGCCTGCCGATCAACTTGATGAGATGCGCCGTGAGCCCTGGTGGGCTGCGTTCGAAGCTGTTGCACCGACCCTTGCCTATGACGCGGCTGTCCTCGGTAAGGATCGTGTAGTGCCAGTTGAGCTGGCGGCTAGTGTTTCTGTACCTGCACTCATTATGAATGGTAGTGCGAGTGATGGATTTATGTATGACACAGCAATGTCGCTGGCGAAAGCCATGCCTAGCGCACAGCACCGTACCCTGGAAGGTCAGACGCACGCGGTCGAGCCCGAGGCTATCGCTCCTGTATTAGTGGAGTTCTTCTCTACGTAGGCAAAAATAGAATAAGACTTGGAAACGAGGGATTGGCTTTAGACATGAAGGATAAGAAAAACGTCGATGTGGGGAATGTCTGGTGGTTCTGGTTCACGACCAACGCCTTTGCCGTGGATAAACGCCTGCGTCATTTCCAGCGCGCCCTGCCGCGCGATCCGCGCTGCAAGTTTTGTAATGCTCCCTTTCAGGGAGTGGGTGGAGCACTGATGCGGGTGCTGTTTCGCAAGCAGCGCTCAACCTTGAACCCGCGCTACTGCAACCTGTGTGATATCGCGGCGCGCGAATTTCCAGGAGGCGCCGAGGTGCCGATGTCCATGCTCTTTATAGATGTACGCGGCTCCACGGCACTTTCCGAGACAATGAGTCCTATGGAATTCAGTCAACTGATCAATCGTTTCTATGCCGCGGCAACAAAGGTCATCGTGGATGAGGACGGGCTGGTGGAAAAGCTTGCAGGTGACTCGGTTGCAGCGTTCTGGGGTGCCGGGTTTGCCGGTCCCGACTATGTGCGGCGGACGGTCAATGTTGCCCAGAATCTCCTGCGCGCCATGGACCAACAGAAGATTCCGGTGGGGATCGGCGTCCATTTTGGCGTCGCTTTTTTCGGCGCGATGGGCACGGCAGGTGGGCTGACCGAAATCTCGGCGATCGGCGACGAAGTGAATCTGGCAGCGCGCCTGACGTCAAAAGCCGCGCCCGGCGAGATCATTGTCAGCGAGCAGACGCTCCAGGCGGCAGGGATCGATGGCAGCCAATTGGAGGCGCGCAGGCTGGACTTGAAGGGAATTAGCGAGCCGGTGGCTGCGCGCGTGATGTATGGCTAGGCCTTTAATCCTGAGCGATCCTCCTGTCACCTGTAACAGGAGAAGAAGGAGTAGTTTTATCCATGTATAGAGTCATTCGGTCTGGAGAAATACAGCCCACCCCTGGTGGTACGGTGAGATTTGAGGGCGAAGCGTACGGTTCGGGTGTTTCCTTTTTTCTTGTGAATAACAAACCCGGTATGGGACCTGATCTGCACAAACATCCCTATTCCGAGACCTGGATTGTCCGCAGCGGAAACGCGCGCATCACTGCGGATGGTCAGGATATTGAGGTAGGCGCCGGCGACATTATCGTTGTGACCCCCGAAACCCCTCATAAGTTTAAAAACATTGGCACAGACCGATTGGACATTATTTGCATTCATTCATCGCCTCGACTGATCCAGGTGGAGTTGGAAGAGTAATATCTACTAAAAAATTGCTTTATTTATAAAAGAGTTTGAACATGAGAACAGTGACTTCCAAAGATGGAACGAAGATCGCGTTCGAGAAGGAACATGAGTATGGGAAAAGTAATTTTAGGTATGACAATGTCATTGGACGGATTCATCAACGACCGGGGTGGCAGCGTGGCTGCTCTGTATCCCGATCTGGATGGTTGGCGCGAGACCGATCCGGGGAAGGAATCCATAGAAAATACTGGCGCGGTGGTGATGGGACGAAATTTGTTTGACATGGCAGAAGACCCCGATTGGTTCGCGGGCAATTACGAATATCAGGTGCCAATCTTTGTTCTCACCCATAAACCTCCCGAAAAAATGCCGAAGCAGACGGAGGATCTAACCTTTACATTTGTGATTGATAGCATCAAAAGCGCTGTCCGGCAGGCTAAAGCAGTTGCGAGGGACAAGGAGGTCAACATTATCGGTGCTGCAAGCACTGCGCAGCAATGCCTCAAAGCAGGGCTTGCCGATGAATTGCATGTTGACATTATGCCCGTGTTGCTGGGTGGTGGCCTGCGACCATTTGACGGTCTCGACAGAGAACAGATCCAACTGGAGCGTATTCTGTGCTTGAGCTTCCCATGGGCCGGACACATCTCAAGTTCCGTATCGTAAAATAATCATCCTGTGCATCCTGAAAATTTACAGTCCGAATTGGAGGAACCATGTCATTTCAAGCCTATGTAGACAATGTTGAGGAGAAAACGGGCAAAACCCCGAATGAGTTCATTGCAGAGGCAAAACAGAAGAATTTCACCCAATACAAGGATATCATTGCCTGGCTGAAAAAAGACTATGGATTAGGTCTGGGGCATGCAAGAGCGATCGCGTATGTGATCCAACACGGTCCAAATTTTGATGTGAAGCAGACCACAGGACCTCACCGCGATGCTTCAGGCACATTAAAGCTCGATGGCAAGTCGAAGAAAAAGCAGGAAAGCGATCTCCCGGCAAAACTGGGCGCGCCCGCCGAACGCGCGCTTGCGAACGCAGGTATTAAAAATCTCAGGCAGTTGACTAAATTTAGTGAAGCGGAGATCAAACAATTACATGGCGTTGGCCCTAACGCGCTTGCGAAACTCCGCCAGGCGCTTGTGGAGAAAGGGCTCTCCTTCGCTGATGTAAAAAGGAAAAAATAACGTGAAGAAACAGGTTCTGTTTATCCAGGGTGGGGGAGAGGGCGCGTACAACGAAGATAAGAAACTGGCAGTCTCCCTGCAAGATGCACTCGGGACTGAATATCAGGTATTGTATCCACAGATGCCCAATGAAGAGAATCCAGAAGACGATCCATGGATAACACAGATTTCCAAAGAACTTGAGGCATTGGACGGCAGCGTGATTCTTGTTGGGCACTCAGCAGGCGGCGCAGTCCTGTTGAAATATCTTCTACGGGAGAATGTTGCCAAGCCGATTATCGGTATCTTTCTTATCTCCATCCCATATTGGTATCCTGAAGATGAGGCAGACGAGGAATATACCTTGCGCGAGGGTTTCGCCGCACAACTCCCCAAAGGAACGCCGATTTTCCTATACCACAGCCGCGATGACGAATGGGTGCCATTTGCGCACCTGGGAATGTATGCAGAAAAAATCCCACAGGCAACCATTCGTAAATTTGATGGGCGCGGACATCAATTTAACGATGATTTGTCTGAAGTTGCCGCGGATATAAAAAGCTTATAAGAAACAAATCGTTCATACCGTGAGGAGTGATTAATGCCCCAGGAATATATTGAGGTGCGAGGCGCGCGTGAGAATAATCTGAAGAATGTCAACCTAAGGATTCCCAAGCGTAAGATTACGATCTTTACGGGTGTGTCC
>JAICQC010000360.1 GCA_025938055.1 Anaerolineales bacterium
GGAATTTCATGGTCTGACCGGGGATCACGCCCACAATTCCCGCAGCGTTGCCGAACATCTGCAAGGCAATCGGGTCATGCGAGGAGATAATAAAACGGCTCAACCCTTCGATTCCGCCGACCAGGACCTTCTTGCCATACAGGGATTCGGCGATATTCTGGTCAAGCTGCTCATTTTCCGGAAGCTCGGGGTTGAGTGCCAGGTGCAGGCTGCTGGTCGAGCCATCGCACGCCTTGTGGATGGCAACTTTTAGGGCGCTTTCGGGAATCCCGGCGGCCCGCGTGATCTGATTAAGATAATCTTCCGAAATCGGCGCGCTCATGCCGATGAGCACAGCTTCCACTTCGGAGGGCTGCCAGTTGCAGGCTTTGATCGCCTCACTCAGGAAGCGTGTCCCGATCTCGACTTCGAGCTGGCTATGCTGTTCGGGGGTCAGGTTCAAAGGGAGGTGATGGCGGTTGAGAAAACCCAACTCAGCGAGATTCAGCCTCTCATTCGGCGATAGCGGGCGTCCCAGGCGCTGCTCTAAAAACGAGGGAAGAGTTTCATTATCATAACTGTCGCCCCATGTACCATATACACCACCAATCCCGACAGAAGAATTGGTGACACGCTCAATCCCAAAAGGAATGCTTTGCCCAACATCAACGACGCCTGTTTCCACGTTGGGGCGCTCAAAAAAAGATACATTTGCTTTCTCACCGATCATTTCATTACTCCTTGTTGTTGCATAGCTTCCAAACCCCATTCCCGTGGGAAAGTTTCGCCCCTCCTTGAGGTGGATCAACGATGCTAGGGCATTATACCCGCCCTATCTGTAACCCTGTATAAGAATTGAGTTAATGAAGACTGACAAATATGCAATTTGTAATAAACAAAACCTCCCTGATCGCGTGTGAGATCAGGGAGGTCAAATGGACTGATTTTGCAATTAATAGCGTTTGTTGCCGCCGCGTTGGGGTGGGCGGCGGGAATGTCCGCTACCACGGTTCATAAAGCCGCCGCGCTCTTCGCGTGGACGAGCCATACTGACCTTTAATTCGCGGTCGCCCATATTGAAACCGTTGAACATCGTAACGGCTTTCTGCGCTTCCGCCTGATTGCTCATCTCTACAAAAGCGAAGCCCTTCGATTGACCACTGTCACGGTCCTTGATCAGGGCAACAGATGCAACAGTGCCTGCCTGGACGAACAGGGTTCGTAAGTCATCTTCTGTGGTCGAATATGATAGATTTCCGACATATAATTTGGATTCCATTTTTCTCCTAATCGTTACACCAGCCGGGGGCGGGCGTCTGATAAATCAGGCTTGAGACGACCTCAAAAAGAGATACACCAAACCCTGTGACGGTCGAGTCAGTATATCACAGCAGCCGCTCTCTCCGCTTCTGCGATAGAGCGCGATAGACCTTTGATACATGACTCACAGTGACGCGTCGACTGCATGGCTCGGGCGCATCAGGTGTATAATGAACGTACAGGTTATGTCATTCAACAGAAAGAATTAACCCTTTAGTGTAAATGGCTACTAAAAGTAACAACAAAACGTCCCAGCAATCCCCCCCCGCAGCCCAACGCAAACCGAGAAAGACGAACAAAGTAAACCTTCATGCCGCCAAAAACGATGAAATCACAGTCGTTGGCATCGGCGCGTCTGCAGGCGGCTTGAAGGCACTGCAGGAATTTTTCCAAGCCCTCCCCAACAACACAGGCATGGCGTATGTTGTGATCACCCATCTGCACCCCGAACATGAAAGCTACATGGCGGAACTCCTGCAAAGGCACACGTCTATGCCCGTCCTGCAGGTGACCGGGTTGTCCCCTACGGAAAAAGATCATGTGTACGTCATCCCGCCCAACCGTCGATTAGTGATGCAGGACAGCCAGATCGATACTGCCGAATTCAAGGAACCGCGCGGGCAGCGTACGCCCATCGATTATTTCTTCCGCAGCCTGGCACGCGGGCATCCTAATTCCGTGGGAATCATCCTCTCGGGCGGCGGGACGGATGGCGCCGTGGGCGTTAAGGCGATCAAAGAAGAGGGTGGGCTGCTCATGGTCCAGCACCCAGATGAGGCAGAATACAACAGCATGCCGAATGCCGCCATCGCTACCGGGCTGGCAGATGTGGTGCTGCCTGTAAAGGAGCTTGCGGAGAAGCTGGTGGAAATTACACGGTTCCGTCCGCCACTGCCCTCCAATGCAGATGAGCTCACGGAACCGCAGCTGGAGTTGATGCGGCGCATGATTGCCCACGTCCACGCCCGCACGGGGCACGACTTCAGCCAGTACAAACGCGCCACATTGCTGCGCCGCATCCAGCGGCGTATGCAGATCTATGGCGTTTCCACTCTGGAAACCTATCTGGATACGCTGCGGCAAAATCCCACCGAGGCAAGGGCATTATTCAACGATATCCTGATCGGCGTGACCAGTTTCTTTCGCGACCGTGAATCCTGGGAGAATCTGGCAACGCAGGTGATCCCAGAGATTCTTAAGAAGCAGGGTACCGGCAAGACCGTGCGCGCCTGGACGATCGGCTGTTCCACCGGTGAGGAAGCCTACGGACTCGCGATCCTGTTCTTTGAGGCGTTCGCCGAGCTGGAGATCCGTCCGCAGCTCCAGATCTTTGCGTCGGACCTGGACGAAAATTCGATCGGACGCGCCCGCGAAGGGCTGTATCCTGCAGCCATCGAGGCAGACGTCAGCCACGAGCGGCTGGCGCGGTTCTTCAAGCGGGAAGGAGATCATTATCGAGTGCGCCGCGAGGTACGCGACGTGGTTCTGTTCACCCATCACAGCGTGCTACGCGATGCCCCCTTCTCCCGGCTGGATCTGATCACGTGCCGAAACCTGCTGATCTACCTGGAGCGTGACATCCAGGACACCGTCTTCGATGTTTTCCATTACTCCTTAAAACCCGGCGGCTATCTCTTTCTGGGTACTTCGGAGTCCATTGAAACCGCGTATGAGCTATTCCAAACGATGGATAAGTCCCACCGTATCTACCGGACCAAGCCGTCGAACCGTGAGCGCCCGCGTCTCCCCGTCCTACCGCTGGCTATAGGACTTTCCCCAGATACAGAGGTACACAGCCCGCCACACGCTCCACGCCTGCACTCGACGATGGAACTCTCGCGTCTGACTGAAGATCACGCAATGGCTCTGGAGGCACATGCGCCGCCCAGCGTTTTGATCAATGAAACGTACGCTGTGCTACACGTTTCAGAGACAGCAGGGCGTTACCTGATTCAGCCTAGCGGACCCATTACCACTGACCTGCTCATGCTGGTACGACCTGAACTGCAATTGGAGCTGCGCACCGCTCTCCTGCGGGTCTTTGAAAGGGATCAGGCGATTCTCACGCTACCCATTCCGGTTCAATTTAACGGGCATGCACACACGGTCGTCCTTTCGATTCAACCACGTACCCCTGCGGCCGGGAAAGGCAAAAAACAAGAGAAACAGGCGTTGGTGTTCTTTCTGGAAGACGAGGAGGAGACAACCATTGAGCCAGCGCAAGAGAAGAGTGAAACGCACAAAAATGCACTGGTACGACAGCTGGAACGTGAAGTGCGACGCCTGCGTGAACAACTGCAGGCCAGCATCGAGGGACATGAGACATCCAACGAAGAACTAAAGGCGTCCAACGAAGAGCTGCAATCGATCAATGAAGAGTATCGTTCTGCCACCGAGGAATTGGAGACCAGCAAGGAGGAACTGCAATCGGTCAATGAAGAACTTCAAACAGTCAACAGCGAGCTGAATAGCAAGCTGGATGAAGTTTTGCGCGCGCACAACGATCTGCAAAACTTGATGAACGCTACGGAAATTGCAATGCTTTTCCTGGATCGTGAATTCCGCATCCGTCACTACACGCCAGGTATGCGGGATCTCTTTAACATCATGCCGGGCGACCGCGGCCGGCCGATCAAACATCTCACGCACACCATGCAGTATGCCCAGTTTTTTGAGGATGCTGAGGCAGTTTTACGCACGCTCATACCAATAGAACGTGAAGTGCAGGGAGAAGGCGGTAAATGGTTCCTGCTGCGCATGCGCCCCTATCGTACGCTGCAGGATCGGATCGAAGGCGTGATCTTTACCTTCGTGGATATCACCCAAATGAAAGAAGGGGCTAAACAGCAGAGGGAACTTCGAACTGCGCTGGAGCAGCATGACCTGGAACGTATTCAGGAAGTGCAGCAGGCAAACCAAAAACTCGCGCGTGCCCGTGATTTGTTCTATGCGCTCTTCGACACCAACCCCATACCCACGGTGCTCATACGTCAGGAAGATGCAACCTTCCTGTATGCCAACACTGAATTTCTGAACTATTTCCGCGTTCACAGCAATGATGTGATCGGACACGACGCAGGAGAGTTTACCCTTGGCCTGGGGTTGAAAGCCTACTCACAAGAAGATCTGAGAGCGCAGCTTCAAAAAGAAGGCACAATCCGAGATATTGAGGTGAGAATTCAACATCCATCTGGCGAAGTAAGAACAATTCTGACTTCCATTCAATATCTAAATCTCGATGAGACGGATACACTGATCACAACCTTTATTGACATCACTGAACGTGTCCGCGCCGAGCGGAAGATCCGCTCGCTGGCCGCCGAATTAACCGGCACGGAACAGGCAGAACGACACCGGATCTCGCAGATTCTGCACGACGACCTGCAGCAGCGCCTCTTCGCTATACAGATGCACTTATCTTTCATCCGAGACGCTTATGAAAAGAATGATCTCGAC
This sequence comes from Anaerolineales bacterium, assembly GCA_025938055.1. Next base: position 4,756 of record JAICQC010000360.1, read on the forward strand.
GCGCTTCGAGCGGATTTTCCCCAACTGGACGAATGGCTGGCAGAATCCATCCGGGTCACTCGCCAGCTCAGCGTAGACCTCAGCCCGCCGATCGTGAATGGGGAAGGATTGGTAGAGGCGGTGATCTGGTTAGCCGCTCAGATGGATGAGCAATACGGTCTAAAAATAGATATCAAAGCGAATAGCATGCCCGTCGAATTGGAGGAGAAGGTACGAGTA
>JAICQC010000496.1 GCA_025938055.1 Anaerolineales bacterium
CGTAGCTCGCGCTGCGGTGCAGCTCGACGTGGGCATGCGCCGCAAGGTGTCCGCGAGCCTCGCCGCTGCTTCCGCGAGTGCTCCGCCGGATCGGCTCTATCTCCATCTCGAAGACGTGCGTGGCACCCAGGACGCTTACGTGCTCAACGTGTATATAAACCTGCCGGAAGGAGAACGACCCGGCGATCATCCCGAGCTTCTCGCGGGGATCATCGGGCTTTTCGGTCTGCGTAGAGCGAGCATGCCGGGTGGCCCGCACGCCGGCAGCGGACTGAGCTTCACGCTGGACATCACGGACATTGTCGATGCGCTCCATCTCAATAACGCCCTCGACGTCGATACGCTCCAGGTGAGCATTGTGCCCAACAAGGCGGTGCCGGACTACACTCAAATCACCATCGACCGGATCAGCATTTACCGTAAAGGCAATTAATCAATGGAGGTTGACCGATGATCGCTGACCGCAGGGAGTTGGCGCGCGTCCGCTATCCCGTGCTGATCCTCAGCGTCCTCGCGTGGGTCCCTCTGTTAACAGGGCCCGGAAGTGGACTGATCGCGCATTGTCCGGCGACGGCGGACTCCCCGTCTCGGGCTGCGGTCAACATGTTCCTGGCGATGAACCCGCCGCTGTCGTTTGCCGGAGGGTGGGTGCTGATGCTCGTCGCGATGATGTCGCCGTTGCTGATTGATCCGGTGAGCCATGTGCGACTGAGTAGCTTCCGCCACCGCCGGATGTACGCCATGGCCCTGTTCCTGGCCGGTTACGTCTCGATCTGGATGGTGGCGGGCGCGCTCCTCTTTGTCGTGGCGATAGTGGCAGGCCTTTATGCGGCGCAATCCTGGACGCCAGTAGTAATGGCGTTCCTTGTCGCTGCGGTGTGGCAGGCGTCGCCTGCCAAGCAGCGCTGCCTCAACGGCTGCCATTCCCTCCGTTCGCTCGTGGCGTTCGGCCGGGCGGCGGACCTCGATGCGCTTTGCTTCGGGCTCGAACACGGTTCGTGGTGTGTGGGTTCATGTTGGGCGCTGATGCTCGTTCCGATGCTGCTCGTCGAAGGACATACCCTGGTGATGGGGGCTTCGGCTTTTCTGATGTTCAGTGAGCGTCTCGAACCGCCCGGTCAGCCCGCCTGGCGCATGCGGGGGCTCATTGCGATTCGGCGAATCGTGGTCTCTCGATTTATCGTTGCGACACGAGGCCGTAAGGTTGATTGTCTGGCACGTCGTGACCAGACCTGGTGTTCCATCAGCAGTATCCTACACAGATGGGCGGGAAGGTAACGACTCGTACAGTGCCTGCGGACACGGTACCCACAGTCTCTTGACTGGCACCTGAATCGCGAGGGGACGGTGTATCTGCCAGCATCAGGCGGAGACGGGGCTGGATGGAGGGTATGGTGAACAGGTGGTGTTTCAAACGTGGATGTAGATGGAAATAACGTCTTGTAGCTCAAAGCCATAGGAGTTGCCATCTCCACTTTTGAAACACTACCCAATGCAGTTGCAATTTTACCACTAGATCTGGTGGAGTCTGACATTGGAGGGATGAAGAGTGAGTGAATTCAACCCATTCACAGGCCAGTGGAGTTATCGCAGTTTTCGCAATGATCCGGATCTTGGCGTTGAGCCAAACGATCTTCTTTTCGGCGCGGGCAATCTCGTACTGGAAGAAACAGCTCCCGGTATTGTCTCTGGAACCTTAGGCGGTCAAGGCTGGACGCTAAACCTGCAAGGGAATGCGTCGTATGGTCATCCGTATATGGTGCGTTTTCAGGGTGTAGGGGAAATAGGCGGTGAAACGTGGGTATACGACTATCTAGGCTTTCTGTCACCGCACTGGCCTAACGGCGTCGATCAGCGACCAGCGATCGTCGGTACAATCGTAAGAACGGTTCCACACAGTGGCGGTCAAGCAACAGCCGGCTATGTTGCGTCGTGGATTTCTGTTCGACAAGGCGCCTAGATGGACCCACGGCACTGAAGCTGTGATATCACCTAATACAATACCATCGCCAGTTAGGACAGGTTGACAGCATGATTCACCCGTCCGAGTTCAGCCATGTGCCTCACCACTTGATCAATAAAACTGGCATCTGGCGGTTTCCTGAAATTAGCTCCTGCACTAAAAGTGGATTCTAAGAAATAAGCTTCTGCACTAAAAGTGGTGCTGCTGAAATTAGCTCCTGCACTAAATATTATGGGTATAATATCACTGGCACCTTCCCTACCTTCCATAACTGGAATAACTGCTGAGTCAATAAAGACGTTTCGCCAAGAGATCTGAGAACGAATGAGAGCGATTGGTGCATTCTTCTGTTTAATCCTGAAAGCCTTCCGCTCTTCTTCCGTCAAATTCGAACCATTGCTGACGTTTGGATCGCGAAATTTCCAAAGTCGAATTCCGCCTGTATTTGCCTCCTCATCGTAATGAGCATGAAGGATGCCACCTTCAATCTGAAGCGGAATAGCATAGTCTCCAGTTTCCTGAGCCAAAGACGCCCACGCCTTCCAATAGTCGTCAAATACAATGTGATGATTCTTAAGCGGCGTCTTTGCTTGCAGGCACTGCCGAATCTCGTCCTTGGAAGTAGATACCCACGGGCTTACGCCCGTGGCACTTGGGAACTAAAACCCGAAATCCAGTTGTAATTTGCCCGTGTCGACTTTCTCCTGAAACTCAACGTATCGTTTGATGACATCTTCGTTGACCCCAACCGTGGAGGAGAAAAAACCGACGGACCAAAATTCGTTCCGCCAGTATATCTTCTTGATCCAGGGAAATCGCTGGCGCATTTCCCGACTCGTGTTGGCTTTGATCTTTCTCACAATGTCAGACACCGCATACTTGGGGGGAATCACGATTACCCAGTGAATATGATCAACCTGGATGCTAAACGTCTCGATTTCAATGTCGGGATGGAACCTCTCGATGTCGAACAAGCCTTTTTCCAGGTACTGCTTGAGTTCTCCCTTGAGGACCTTTTTACGATACTTGGGGATCCACACAACATGGTACTGATGGTGGTATGCGCCGTGGGCACTGAGCTTGATCTTCATGCCCACATGGTAGCAAAACTTCCGAACGAAAACCTGCAGCCTTCGGCTGCGGGCTTTCACCCCCGGGTTAACGCCCGGGGTCCTCAGCCCGATTTCTGATAGGCTTAAGTCCGTACCTATGAGGTGAAACAAAGGGCATTTTAGCGCCGCCCCCTCGGAAGCGCAACCCCCGATGCTTATCA
>JAICQC010000445.1 GCA_025938055.1 Anaerolineales bacterium
GGCGCCAGCAGGATCTCGAGCTCCCCCTCGATCACTACATAAAGATGCTCACCCGGGTCGCCCTCGTGGAACAGGATGTCGCCGGAATTCAAATTGACAACATCCAGTTCCTTCATCAGACGGTTCAATTCAGTGTCTGGAAGGCTGGTAAAAAATGGAATGCGGGCAAGTAGGTTTACAGACATTCAATCTATTTTGTGTTGGTTGTGCGCGGGTTTTGTGAATACTATTTTACACGAATACAGGACTTTTACGCGACCCACATATTGAATGCAAAGAGCATTGCCAGCAAACCCATCAAGAGGATGCTTAAGATCGTCCAGGCACGGTCAAAGACCGAATGGTTACCCCAGCGCGCTAATGTAATAAACACTGCCGGCGCGCCAAGGATGTAGCGATGGATGCCCTGAGCGGGTCCGCTGCCCCAGGAAATCAATACGACCGCCAGGCTGAACCAGCCAATCTCGGGGTGAGTCTTGATGGTGAGGAGACAAGCGATCAGACCGATGGCAAGCCCTAAGAACTCCGTGAGGTAGTAGGCGGTATGTTGAGGCTCCGCACCACGTAGCATGGTACCAAATGCCTCTGACCAGGCGAAGAAAGCAAATCCCAGCGACAGGAAGCCGCGCCCGAAGTAATTTGATTCGATGTAATCGAATGCCAGCCCCAGATAAGAGAATTTCCAGATGCCAAACGCGATCAGAGGAGAAAATGCCAGCAGGGCGCGTCCGAGCGGTCGGAGCGGAATACCCTCATGAAAGATCTGCCGCCACTCCAGGTCAATGTCCACCCATTCACCGGTTCGGATCCAGGTAATCGCCATCGGAATGATCAACGCTATGCCCACTGCACGCGTCATGGTCGCGGCGATTCCCAGCAGCGCGGCAAAAAGCCATTGCTTGCGCTTGAGCATCGCAAGACAGGCAAACGCAAGCCCCACGAAGAGTCCCTCAGTGTAGACCTGGAGGAGGAAAAAGCCGGTCGGGAAGATGATCAGATAAAACGCCGCACGCAGGGCTCCTTCCTCGCCGAGGCTGTCGCGCGTCAGATCGTAGAGAGCCAGCATCGCAAGCAATGCCCCCAGCGCGGATACGATGACTCCAGCCAGCGCGGCGGTCGCGATTTCATTCAACCTGAGGATTTGCAACGGGAAGGCAAAAACGCGGATCATCGTCGGATAGAACGGAAAAAAGGCATAGCTCAAAGAGATGCTCTCGTTAAAGCTTGAACCAGATTGAACTACGGAATGATCCACCACGCTGGTGGAAACGCCAACCGGAGTGAGGTGAGGCGCGCGTGGGTCATCATACCCGCCGATCGCAATGGCGAGATAATATTCCGAATCCCATGCCACCTGATGGTTCATGAACGGCTCAAGCAGGTAGACATGCCCTGCCTGATAGCCGGCGCCAGTGAATTCCGTCGTCCACTCTTGTGCGCGGTCGGGATACTCAGGCACGAGACGCGCAGTCGCCAATGCCTGAAATGAGATGATGATGAACGCCCAGGCAAGCCAGATGAATACAATGACGCGGGTGGATTTCATAGTGTTATTTCTCGATTTGCGTGACGATCATGTCCTGCATGAAGAAGCGCTGGGAGAGGAACAGCACGATGATCGGAATCACCATCACAACCAGCGCCCCGACCATGAGCGCCTCGGGCGTAAAGAAAAACGTCTGGCTGCGCTGAACACCGAACGAGACAAGCTGGAGGTTCGGCGCAACACCCAGATACAGACTCGAGAGCCTTGTCTCGTTCCAGATATAAAAGAAATGGAGCAGAGCGACAGTGGTCACAACCGGGATGGATTGCGGCAGGATCACCGAGATCAGTATGCGCAGAGGTCCGGCGCCATCGAGCATGGCAGCTTCGTCCAGGTCGCGTGGGATGCTCTTGAAGTTCTGGCGCAGCAAAAAAATCAGGATAGCGCTGCCAAAGAAATGAGGCACGATCAATGGCAGCCAGGTGCCGATCCAATCCAGAACGTGCCCGCTATAGAGGTAGTACGTTGGCACCAATGTGATATTGCTGGGAATCATGATGGTGGCAATCAGCAGGAAAAAGATATATTTAATGCCCGGAATACGGAACCGTGAGAACCCGTAAGCCACGGCGATAGATGAGAACAGCACACCAATCTCACTGATCATCGCAACGATGAGGGTGTTCTTGAACAACAGCGGTATCTTTGTGACGCCCAGGAAATCCTTATAATTCTCCAGCGTGGGCTTGAGCTGATAGACTGCCTTGAGCGTACGCCAGCTGCCTTCCCAGGTAATTGTTCCGGCGGATACGTTTGCAGGGTCGATAAACTCACTGGATTGGCGGGATGGTTTATACAATGCCCACTGCTTCATGCCATCATCTGTAGGAACGTTATAGACGATCAGGTCTTTGCCGTCGTAATTCAGTTTCACGCGTTCGGACGGCAGGATGGGTGCATTGGCGTCCAGGAACTGGTTGCGAGGCGTCAGCGAGGCAATGACCATGAAAGGGAGCGGCGAGAGATAAGCAACCAGGAACATTAACATGAACAGGTTCAGCATAGCTGTGCCGGTAAAATCCCATAGCCGGAGTGTGAGCCGGGAGGCATCTCGCAGCTGCGAAGGTCTGCGTTTAAATCTCATTGACTTCGTCCTCCTCGGGGAAATACACCCAGCGTTTTGCCGACCGGAACAGCAGGATGGTCAGCGTCATCATCACGGTAAAGGTCACCCAAGCGAGTGCACTGGCATACCCCAGATCTGCTTCTCTGAACATGGTGTCATTTATGTAGCTTTCCATTGGAGAAAGACTGAAGCTCAGGATGTAGCCGCGGTCCAAAAGGACTGCCCCGCCGAACGCGCCCGTCAGGTTAATGACCAGCGTAAAGAAGATGGCAGGTGAAATCATCGGTAGTGTGATGAAAACAAAGCGCGCGATCGGTCCGGCGCCATCCACGCGGGCGGCTTCATAGATCTCCTTTGGGACGCTCTGCATGGCACTGTAAATAATCAGGAAGCCCGGTCCAATACTCCAGAGCGCCATGAAGGGCAGCAGCAAACCAAACCCCTGAATTGGAGGAAGGTTCAACGGCGTGAAGATCAAACGATCTGCGTATTCGAGCGAACCCAGAAAGATAAAGAAGATGGACGTGGAGGGAATGATTGCTGTCATAAAGATCAGCGTCTGCGAGAGGCGCTTATTCTTCAGACGCTCACTGGTAAAGATGGCTGCCAGCGCCAGCGCCACGACCATTTCCAGCGGGACGGTCAGCAGGAAATAGCCAAGCGAGCCGAACAGACTCGCACCTGCCACAGAGTCCTGGAAGAAGCGTATGTAATTCTCCAGACCGATGAACTTTGTCTCTTCGGGCGTCAGCATCTTGAAATCGGTCAGCGAGAGAACCAGCGCAGCGAGGATCGGCAAAGCCTTGAGCAAAATGAAACCAATCAGCCACGGTGAAAGGAACAGCAGCCCGATGCGTGCTTCCTGCTGCAGGCGAGTGACCCTGGCAGGTCTCGTTTTTGGAAGGAGCCTGCTTTGATCTGCGATGTCCATAGATGCTCCTAGAACTCCATGACTTCCTTGCCCGCCAGTTTCTCCTGAATGCGTTCGATCACAGTATCCAGATGCTGGGGTTGGTGGACATAGTCCAGATCGGCAGTGCTGATCGTCAGGACCGGGCACAGGTCGAACGCGCCGAGCCACTCGTCGTAGAAGGTATCGAGCAGGGTCAGATACTCGGGCGTGATGCCCGTCTCCATGTTGCGCGCCCGACGGCGGATGCGGTCCATCAGCACATTGACCGGCGCCTTGAGGTAGATCAACAGGTTCGGGCGCGGCGTGCTCATCACA
>JAICQC010000410.1 GCA_025938055.1 Anaerolineales bacterium
AACAAAGTAAGACAGGAGCGGGTAACTGCGTCTAGATGTGATTGACAAATGCGGGTCGTTAGATTATAATTCTTAACCATGCGGGTATTCCCGCTGGGTCCCAAAACTTCACCCTACGCTCCGCTTGACAAACCGTGTGGAGCAGGCTATGATTCACTAAATGATTAGTCTTTTATCCGCGAAGTCCTGCAATAGCGATGGAAAACACCTCCATTCGCTGTTTTTACGTCTGTCGGTATCGCCGCAGACGCAAGGGCGGCGCAGTTCCACGCCGCACAGAGCCACACAGCAATAACAAGTTTATGAGTCGGTGTTAGCGCAGAGGAGTTACGCCTTGGAAGCGAAAGATTTTAGCGCACTGCGCGTTAGTTTGGCGTCGCCAGAGCAGATCAAATCGTGGTCTTACGGCGAAGTTACCAAGCCGGAAACGATCAACTACCGCCGTTTGCGCCCGGAAAAGGATGGTCTCTTCTGCGAGGCGATCTTTGGACCGACGCGCGACTGGCAGTGTTACTGCGGAAAATATAAGAACCCCCGCTATAAAGGAATCGTCTGCGATAAATGCGGCGTGGAAGTGACGCGCGCCGCGGTCCGCCGCGAGCGCATGGGGCATATCGCCCTCGCCACTCCCGTTGCCCACATCTGGTATACACGCCGCATCCCGTCCTATTTGGGGATGCTACTCGATATCTCGCGCCGCAACCTCGACCGCGTGCTCTACTTCGCGCAGTATATCGTTACCTATGTGGATGAGGAAGCCCGCAACAAGGCGCTCAAGCGGCTGGAAGACGAAATCTCCGTCTCGGAACGCGAACAGGCAACTACAATCAATTCGAAGATCGCCGAGGTCAAGACCAAGCGCGATCAAACGCTGAATGAACTTAGGCAGAAGAGCGCCAGCCTTGAACAGGGGTACGATGAAGTCATCGCCGAAAAGCTCGACCCCGTCATCAAGGAAGGGCAGAAGCTTGAAAAACTGCTTCAGGGTCAAATGGGTGAACCCGCCAAGAAGACTGTTGTCTTCGAATTGACCAATGAAAAGATTCTGGATGCCGGTGACAAAGTCGCCGCCAAGCATCTGACACAGGTCCAGAAGATCGTCCAGAAGAATCTCGAAGCGGTCGAAGGCGAAATGAAAGACCAGCGCGCCCGCGAGATGGAAGAACTCAAGATGGAAATGGGCCGTGTCAAAGCAGATGCCGAGATGCAGATGGAAGCTCTGCGCTCCGAGCTGGAGGATCAAACTACCGTTTCCTCCAACCAGTCATCGCGCATGCGCGATGAACTGCTGGAGCTGCGCCCGTTCACCTTCCTCAGCGAGAGCCGCTACCGTGAGTTGAAGCAGCGCTGGGGACAGGTCTTCCGCTCGGACATGGGCGCCGAGGCATTCTATGACATCCTCGAACGCCTGGACCTCGATACACTGGCCAAGGAACTCTGGCACGAAGTAAGAACTACCAAATCCAAGCAGAAGCGCAAGAAAGCCACCACCCGCCTGAAAGTGGTGGAAGCTTTCCGCCGCTCGGGCAACCGTCCTGAATGGATGATCCTGACGATCCTGCCGGTCATCCCGCCGGATCTGCGCCCAATGGTGCAGTTGGATGGTGGGCGCTTCGCCACCTCCGACTTGAACGATCTGTACCGCCGCGTGATCAACCGCAACAACCGCTTGAAGAGACTGCTCGAGCTCGGCGCGCCGGATGTCATCATTCGCAACGAGAAGCGTATGCTGCAGGAAGCCGTGGACAGCCTGATCGACAACTCACAGCGCGGCAAGGCGCTCAGCCGCCGCGGTCGTCGTGAGCTGAAGTCTTTGAGCGATATGCTCAAAGGCAAGAAGGGCCGCTTCCGCCGCAACCTGCTCGGCAAGCGCGTGGATTATTCCGGTCGTTCTGTGATCGTGGTCGGTCCGCAGTTGAAGCTGTACCAATGCGGTCTGCCAAAGAGCATGGCGCTCGAGCTCTATCGCCCGTTCGTCATCGCACGCCTGGTACAAAACAACTACGCAGCCAATGTGAAGGGCGCGCGTCGTCTGATCGAGCGCAACCGCCCTGAAGTGTGGGAAGCGCTGGAAGGTGTGATCGGCGAACGCCCCGTTCTCTTGAACCGTGCGCCGACTCTGCACCGCCTGGGCATCCAGGCATTCGAGCCGATCCTGATCGAAGGCTCGGCGATCCAGCTTCACCCGCTCGTCACGACCGCCTTCAACGCGGACTTCGACGGCGACCAAATGGCTGTTCACGTTCCGCTTTCCCAGAAGGCAGTCAAGGACGCGCGCGAACTGATGCTGGCTTCCAAGAACCTGCTCAAGCCTGCCGACGGCGAGCCGATCATCTCTCCCTCCAAGGACATGGTGCTTGGTGTGTACTATCTCACCATGAAGCAGAAAGCCAATCACAAGGGTGATGGGCGCGCCTTTGCAGACATGGACGAAGTGGATATGGCATATTTGCTTGAACAGGTCGAAGTCCATTCCGAGATCAAGCTACGGGCATCAACCTGGTACGACGACAAAGGTGATCGCCTGTCCGAACCTGTGACCCGCATCATCGATACGACAGTTGGACGTGTGCTCTTCAACCGCATCCTGCCCCCGGAAGTGCAGTTTGTCAATGAAAAGCTGGACAAAGGCGGCGTGAAAGATTTGATTGCTGAAGTATATGAGGTCTGCGGACAGGAACAAACGACAGATGTTGCGGATGCGATCAAGACCCTGGGCTTTGAATATGCGATGAGGTCCGGCACCACACTTGCGGTTGCCGATATCTCCATTCCGCCGGAACGCAAAGAGATCATCGAGGAATCGCTGAAAGCTGTGGACTTGGTCCAGCGCGATTTCCGCCGTGGTCTGCTGACCGAGCAGGAAAAGAACGAGCGTGAGATCGAGATCTGGCAGGGCACAACCGACCGTGTGTCAGATGCTGTCAAGAGGCATATGGACCCGGATGGCAACCTTTCTACAATGGCGTCCTCGGGCGCGACGAAAGGTGGCTTCTCCACCATTTCGCAGCTGGCGGGTATGCGCGGTCTGATGGCTGACCCGTCAGGTCGCATTATCCCGATGCCGATCCGTTCGAACTTCCGTGAAGGTCTTACGGCGCAGGAGTACTTCATTTCCACGCACGGCGCGCGCAAAGGTCTGGCAGATACCGCTCTGCGTACGGCAGATGCCGGCTATCTCACCCGCCGCCTTGTGGACATTGCCCAGGACATCATCATCAACGAACATGACTGTGGCACACACGATGGTGTGTACATCCGCCGCAAGGACGATGTTGCTGGTCAATCCATGAGCCATCGTCTCTACAGCCGTTTGCTGGCTGAAAACGTGATCGACCCGCAGACTGGTGAGGTCATCGGTGAATACAACGATGTGATCAACCAGGAACTCGCCCGCAGGATTGCTGCCTCCGGTGTAACTGAAGTCAAAGTTCGCTCAGCCATGACATGCGAATTGCAGCACGGTATTTGTTCCAAGTGTTATGGGCTCGACCTCGGTCGCGGCACCATGGTGGACCTGGGGTCCGCCGTCGGTATCGTGGCGGCGCAGTCCATTGGCGAGCCCGGTACGCAGCTCACGCTGCGCACCTTCCACACCGGTGGTGTGGCAGCCGGCGGCGCAGACATCACAACCGGTCTCCCGCGCGTGGAGGAACTCTTCGAAGCCCGCAAACAGCCGAAGGGTGAAGCCGTTGTCGCAGAGATCAGCGGCACGCTGCGCGTCGACCAGTCTGAAAAATATGCGGATCTGCGCGAAGTGACCATTGAACACAGCGAGCTCGTCAGCGACGAATACAGCCTCCCCGAAGACTGGAAGTTCGCGGTCAAGGATGAAGCAGAGGTCAAGGCTGGTGATGTGCTGGCAACCCTGGACGATGCAAAGATCGTCGCCCAGCATGCCGGGCGCGTCCGCGTGGAGAAGAAGGAGCGAAAAGTCGTGGTCTCCTACGATCAAAAGGAAGCCACCACCTACGAGATTCCCAACACCTCGCGCCTGCTTGTCAAGAACAACGACAAGGTGGAAGCCGGGCAGCCGCTCACCGAAGGCTCGCTCAACCCGCATCGCGTGTTGAAGATCCAGGGACGCGAAGCCTGCCAGATGTATCTGATGACCGAAGTGCAAAAGGTGTACCGCTCGCAAGGGCAGAACATCCACGACAAGCACTTTGAAGTGATTATCCGCAAGATGATGAGCAAGGTTCAGGTGACCCGCCCGG
>JAICQC010000287.1 GCA_025938055.1 Anaerolineales bacterium
GCTCGTGCTGGTGCGACAGTTTCGTTACGGCATCGACGAGTTTTCGCTGGAGATTCCCGGAGGGGTGATGGAGCCGGGCGAGGACCCGGTCATGGCGGGCCTGCGAGAACTGCGGGAGGAAACCGGATACGCGGGGGCACCGGCTCACCGGTGCGGGCCATCGCGGTCTTCGCAAGCTAAAACGGACGGAAATTTCGTCCGTTTTTTATGCGCGGGACTACTACGCTCGTGTTACACTCGCCCAGCCATGACCATCCTTAGCAGACTTAAAAGTCTCTACGATGAATACCCGCGTCAATACTGGTTGATGATCACAGGCATCGTCCTTTCGACGGCGGGTGGAAGCATGATCTGGCCCTTCCTGCTCATCTACGCCAGCGGCAAACTGGATCTGCCTCTGAGTACCGTCGCCACTCTCATCTCGATCAACGCGGGCACCGGGATCCTTGCATCGCTCATTGCCGGAACTCTTGCCGATAAGGTGGGGCGCAAGGTGGTCATGAACTTCAGTCTCACCGTCAACGGGTTCGCCTACTTCCTGCTGATGCACGCGCAGACATACCCGCAGTTTGTCGGCTTGATGATCTTGGTCGGCTTGTCGAACCCGCTTTATCAGGTGGGAGCAGATGCGATGCTCGCAGATATGATCCCCTCAGAGAAGCGCACCGACGCATACGCCATCAACCGCATCGCTCACAACGCCTCGTTCGCGCTGGGTCCTGCCATCGGCGGGTTTCTTGCTACTCGTTCCTATAACCTCGCCTTTTACATTGCAGGGATCGGCTTCCTTAGCTATAGCGTGCTGCTTTTTTTCCTGGCGCGTGAAACGTTGAACAAGCCCGCAGTGAATCCAAGCATCCCAGCATCCGGAGTGGAAGGCTATCGGCGAGTGTTTCAAGATAAAGGATATATGCTGTTCGTTCCGCTGATGAGCATGGGGCTGATCGCATCCACCATGTTATGGATCCTGATGCCCGTATACGCCAAGACCAACTACGGCATGTCCGAAGCCCTGTATGGCTGGATTCCCACGACCAACGCGCTGATGTGTGTCATCGTGCAGTATCCCGTCACCCGCGCGACGCGGCAGCGCGACGCGCTTCCCGTGATCGCCACAGGTATGTTGATCTATGCGCTCGGCGTGGGAAGCGTTGCCCTGATGAGCAGCTTCTGGGGATTCTGGCTCAGCATGGTGATCCTGACGTTCGGTGAGTTGACCCTCGTCCCCACTGCCAGCAAATACGTTGCCGACCTGGCGCCCGCCGATCTGCGCGGTCGCTACATGTCCATTTACTGGCTTGGCTGGGGCATGGCGCGTACACTTTCGCCCATCATCGGCGGATTCCTCAACGATAACATCGCGCCGCGCGCCATCTGGATCGGAGGGCTTCTCATCGGTCTCGCAAGCACCTTGGGGCTTTTCCTGCTTGGGCGCGTCTATTCCCCTCAGCGGACGCCACTCACGGAGCCCTAGCCTGTTAAAGATTTCCTCTGTGCGTACGCATAAGCGTATAATCCAGTCAGGAAAAAGATTTAATGGCAGATACTATTCAGCTCCGCGATGTGATCGAAACCGATCTTCCCGTTTTCTTCGAGCAGCAACTCGATCCCGAAGCGACTCAGATGGCTGCCTTCCCAGCCCGCAACCGGGATGTATTTATGATCCACTGGAAAAGGATCATCGTGGATGAATCTGTCCTGATCAAAACCATCCTCTACAACGGCGAAATTGCCGGGAACATTGTCTGCTTCGAACAGCTGGGAGAACGCGAGGTGGGCTACTGGCTCGGCAAGGAATACTGGGGGAAAGGAATTGCCACCCATGCTCTCGAGGAATTTCTGAAAGAGATCAAAACTCGACCGTTGTATGCGCATGTTGCCAAGCACAACATCGGATCCAAACGAGTTTTGGAAAAATGTGGGTTTACTGTTTCGGCAGAAGACCGATTTTTCTCGCAGGTCTTTGGCAAAAATATCGACGAATATATTTTGAGACTTGATACAAAGGAATGAATCATCCAGCGCGAAACAGCTCGCAATGATGTAATAATAGGAGAAACCTATGCCCCCTCTTCAACCCGGCGATAAAGCCTCGCGTACCACAACGATCACCGACGAGATGATCCGCGCCTTTGCAGACCTCACCGGCGACAGCAACCCCGTCCACCTGGATGACGTGTACGCCGCAGGGACACGCTTCGGTCGGCGCATCGCGCATGGGATGATCGCCGCAGGGCTGATCTCTGCTGCCCTCGCCAATGACCTGCCCGGTCCCGGCACAGTGTATCTGAGTCAGACGCTACAGTTCAAAGCCCCGGTTTTCCCCGGCGATAGTATCACCACCACGGTAGAAGTGAAAAGCGTCCGCCCGGATAAGCCGATTGTCACACTTGGCACCGTCTGCACGAATCAGGATAACAAAATAGTGCTGGAGGGTGAAGCGCTGGTCCTGGTCAGCTCAGCGATGTAAATGAGTCAGCATGAATGACGTTCACATGCTGAGCGTAAGCACAGAACGATTATTCCTGCGAACTTTCCACGTTCTGGATGCGGAAGCGATGTATCAGGTTTTTGGTGACCCGGAGGTGATGCGCTTCAGCAATGGCGTGCAGACGAAGGAGTGGGTGCAAGACTGGCTGCGTCTCTGTCTCGAACGCTATTATCAGACATGGGGATTTGGTCCGTATGCCATTGTGGAGAAACGCAGCGAGACGGTGATCGGATACTGCGGCTTATTCTATTTTCCCGACATAAATGGACAGCCAGAAGTGGAGATCGGCTACCGGCTGGCGCGTTCCGCATGGGGACAGGGATACGCCACGGAAGCCGCGCTCGCGGTCCGCGACTACGCGTTTACGACTCTGGGCATGAAGCGACTGATCGCCATGATCGACCCGTCAAACACTGCGTCTGTACGCGTAGCGAAGAAGATCGGGATGCACTACGAACAGGATGTCATGCTCGAAGGCTATACGCATCCCGATCATGTTTACGTCATCACTGCCCCATAACAGACGCGGAACATTTCGTTTTTGTTTACAAGACTTCTGCGTGAGAGTTTCAATCGTTCGTGGATCTGGAGAAAGGAGTGCAATACGAATGCAGATTGACTTTGCGACTTCAGGTGGAGCTAATCAAGAGCTGGAATATCGAGCCGATACGGAGACGCTGCCGGAACAAGAGGCGAAGGAGATATTGCGCCTTGTCGAAAGCTCCGGTGCTTTTGAGCGGGAACAAAACAAAGTCAACTCCGAAGGGTCGGTGGGTCGGACGGACGTCATTTCGTACCGGCTGTCTCTTGCCGACGGGAACAGGCAAACAACTTTATGGCTTAATGATGTCGATGCTCCGGCTTCCATACGACCTCTGCTGTCGTTCCTTCGAGAGCGGGCGCTGGAACAAAAGAACGCGGGTAAATAACCAGCCCCTATCGGCTCAACATCTCTTCCAATCTTTTCTTGACTCCGGGCCATTCCGTATCCAGAATGCTGTAGAACACGGAATGACGGAAATGCCCATCCGGGAGGATCATGTGATTGCGCAGGACACCCTCCCTGACCGCGCCGATGCGCTCGATCGCCTTTTGCGAACGTTCATTCCGCAGGTCGGTTTTCAATTGGACGCGGATGCACCCCAGACTTTCAAAAGCGTGTTTGAGCAATAAATGTTTACATTCCGTGTTCACTATCGTTCGCTGAAATTCCGGTCCATACCAGGTGCCGCCGATCTCCAGCCCGCGATCCTTTGGCATGATATTTAGATAGCGCGTCGCCCCTGCCACGCGACCCGACTCCAGGTGTATGGCAACGAAGGGCAGGTCGGTCCCTTTTTCGGCGCGCGCCAGAATATCCAGCACCCAGTTACGCATATCGTCAACGGAATTCATATCCCCATATAGCATAAAATGCCAGAACGGCTGACCGACGCCGATCTCTGCCAGCCCGGAAATATGAGCTTCGGACATCGGTTCCAAACGCACATAGCTGCCGGTCAGGACCACAGGTTTTACTTCCATGTCAGCCATTCCTCTTCTTTCGTGTCCTGCGTGGGGAGATAAGGCATCGGCGGTCCTTGCACGTCGAGCAATTCGCTCAATGCGGCGCGCATCGCCGTGCGATCATCCCATAAATGTTCGCGCACCCCAAAGCACATGGACTGTTCATGACCTTTGCCGCAGGAGAGGACGATGTCGCCTTCGCGCGCCAGACTCAACGCAAAGCGGATGGCTTCGCCGCGGTCCGGGACACGCCAGAAGGTTTCGCCTTCCCGTCCTCTCTTGGACCTCGCGCCGGCTGCCATTTCCTCGAGGATGTCCTCCAGCGACTCGGTGCGCGGGTCTTCGGCGGTCAGCACCGTGAGATCAGCCAGCTCCGCGGAGGTCTCAGCCATCATGCGGCGCTTGGCTTTGTCACGCAATCCTGCAGATCCGAAAACAGCGATGACGCGCGGTTGTCCCGTAGAGATGGGCTGCTGCCCATCTCTACGGGACAACATTTCCCTTGCCGCTTCCAACGAAACCTTTAAGGCATTCGGCGTATGAGCGAAATCCACAATCGCGGTGAAGTTCTGTCCCATATCGATTCGCTCCATGCGTCCGGGAATATCATCAAGTGCCGCGATCCCTTGCACGGCAACTTCTGGTTTTATCTTCAAACCATATACGGTCGCAGTCAGAGCGGCGAGACAATTCGAAACGTTGTATGTGCCCACCAGGCTGCTCGACACTGTGACTTTAAAATCCCTGCTCTTCGCGGTGAACCGGATACCGGAGGGAGCGTAGTTAATATCCAGCGCGCGGACGTCTGCATTTTCCTGCAACCCATAATTCAGTTTCTTGACCCGAATCAAGTCGTTCAGGAAATCAAATGACTTCACATCATCGCGGTTGATCACACCCAACCGCGGGTTGCCCTGTGGTTTCTCGGAAGTAATTTCCAGGCTGGAAAACAACCTCGCCTTTGCAGCCCGATAATTCTCGTACGAACCATGCTCATCCATGTGTTCGTGTGTGATGTTGGTGACCACACCGATATCGAATTCGCAGGCATCCACGCGGTACTGTGCCCAGCCGTGGGAGGTTGTTTCCAGGACAACATGTGTCAATCCTGCCTCCACCATCCTGGCAAGATAACGCTGAACATCGTGGGCGTCCGGTGTGGTGACATGGAAGCCGGTATCGAGCACCTCATCCCCGATGACTGCATTGACAGTTGAGATCATGCCTGCTTTGATGCCTGCCGCGAGCAAAACTTGAAAGATCAGATTCGTCGTCGTGGTTTTGCCGTCCGTGCCGGTCACGCCGATCACGGTCAGCTTACGGCCGGGCCAATCGTAAAGAGAGGCAGCGATCCATGAGAGAGTACGGCGCGGATTCTCAAGCCGAATGTAGGGTACAGGGAGTCCACGCATCTCCCGCTCCCCGAGAACAGCAGCAGCGCCTTTGTCAATGGCGTTGGGGATGTACTCATGCCCGTCAGCGGAGCCACCCTTCATCGCCACGAAAAGATGACCGGGCTGGACGGCGCGACTGTCGATGGAAATTCCTGTGATGGGAATATCCGGAACATTCGCCATGCAGAACGGCAGCGGCAATTCCGCAAAGATGTGTTGAAGTGATTTTTGATTCGACATGTTAAATCAAAAGAAGGTCCTAACGATTGTATCGCCAAAACCCTCCTCCCTGCAACGTGATCGAACCCGAGCCTCGTCTAAAACAAGTTCAATGCTGCCGCGTCTGACCAGCTGAACCACGGCGCGAAAATCGTTCCAATGAGGATCACCCCGATCGTCAGGACCGCCAGCGCGATGACGTACGGGCGGGTCATCGGTAGAGGATGATTCTCCTCATCCTGGTCAGGCATCCGATAGAGATAGACGTATTTCATCGCGTTCAAATAGTAATATACACCGATGATCGAGTTGAGGATACCAATTATTACCAGCCAGACGTACCCCGCCTGGATACCTGCCGCAAAGACAAAGACCTTGGCAACAAACCCGGCGAA